>JAGCRE010000031.1 GCA_017964865.1 Alphaproteobacteria bacterium
CACCATTACGCAGTTTTACATTTACCGTTGCACACGATATTTTTATTTTCTCGTTTTTCTTGTCAGACGAAAATATATCTTTGACCCCATCGCCCAGTGATGTTAACGCATCTTTGCCATAGATATACGAAACCAAATCTGATTTCATATAGCCCTTGCCACTTGATTTTATCAGCACAGGCCCCGTCATCGTTTTCATAAATTCGGATAAATCACGTCCACTTGCGACAACATATCCACTTATATTCACCGGCAAATCCGAAATAACATTATCGACACGCACCTCTTCCATAATTTTGCCTATACGCATATTTTCTGCGGAAATTGCAGCATGGGCATATATGCGACCATCAACATCAGCATCAAAATCAGATGCAATTTTAAATTTTCCATCTGCAAATATTAAATCAATATCCAAACGTCCATGACCCAATTCAGACGTTAAATTAACATCCATATCATTGATTGATAATTCACGATATACACCCAAACTTTTTATCTTGATATTTGTTTTCAAATTTATGTGCGATAATTCATCACCAAACAATGGAATATCTTTGAACGCGTTCAAATCACGTTTTGGATGTTTCCACGTTCCACCTGGATACATTGTCGGGAACATTTTATACAACACAACATCGCCCGCATTTACATTAAACACTATATTCGGCACAGACTTTGCCCAATTATATTCGCCCGAAAAATCGATATTTGTTCCACGTATTGCAATTGACGACTTTCGCAAGACAATTTTTTTCGTATCCAAACCACCGGCAATATTAACCATCATTGGCGGTAATTCCGGCCATGACCGACCAATAGCATTACCAAACGCTGCAAAATCTGGCACATCGCCACGAACAACAAAATCGATTGGCATTAAACTTTTTCCCTCTAACGCAACATTGGCAATCAATGGTGTTCCCCCGGTTGTAAATGCAACGCTTACTGGATAAACCTTGCGTTCAGCATTGTATTCCGTCATCGACACAATAAATGGAAAAACTTTCATTCCCGACTTTAACCAGCCCGAATATTCACGCTTGCCGTCACGTTTCATATATCGAACATGGAAATTTGGTATTGTATATTTTTCACCGTCTATATTCGCCATCAAATTATGAATTTCCAGTGCTGCAAACCCGGTCCCCTTGATTGGAAACTTTGGTTGCGATTTGCTTTTTTCTTGGGCCACTTCATCTAGCTTGTCTGCATCATTTGATGCATTGGTTATGTCAATTGATAATTTACCCGCATCATTCTTTTCAATAAAGATCTTTGCATCATTAACACTGACGTTCTGGATAGTCGGCCGATTTCGTAATAATGATATAAGGTTTAATGTAACGTCTATGCGGTCGGCATCAAACCCATATTTATTTTTTGCCCATTCGGCATTTTTAATACGCACATTATTTAATTCAATCTTTGGACGTCATGAAAAGACCCACGATATATTTCCATCAATTTCGACATTCAAACCTGTGGCATCACGCATAATCCCTAAAATATTTCCACGTAATGTTTCAAGGTTAACGGTGCTTAACGCGACAAAAACCGCCACCGCCAGTCCGCCAATAAACAGACCGACAACACGAAACACCATTAAAAAAACACTTTTCTTTTTTTTACGTGCCATATTATTTATCGCTCTATGGTAATTGTAATTCTAACAACTTCATCACAGGTTTCATAAATTCTGGAACACCGGCATTAAACGTCATTATTTTACCGCTTGATGGGTGACGAAAAGTCAAACGGTATGCCAACAGATGTAAATTATTTGTTGTCAGCATCGCCTTTAATGCCGCATCCATTTTTTTGCCACGACCATATAAATCGTCCCCCACGATTGGTGCATTTAAACATAACGCACTGTGAATTCTTAACTGATGTGTACGACCTGTTTTTGGACTAAACAAAACCCACGACACACAGCCCGCACTTGATAACACCTGGTATTCTGTAATTGCACGTTGTGGCCGTTGCCCCGCACCATTGTTAACCCGGGACCCATTATCAAACACCTGGCCCTTTACCATATAATTATCAATAATACCCTGCTTTTTCTTGACCGAACCATTTAATAACGCAAGGTATTCTTTGTGTGCTGTTTTTGATTGAAATTCAGTTGCCAACGTCTGGGCGGCACGTTGCGTTTTTGCAACAACCAAGACGCCACTTGTTTCCCTATCCAACCGATGCACCAGTGATATCTTTGCATACGGAAATAATGCTGCCGCCATTTTATCGATTGATTTACGAATACCGGTTCCACCCTGGACCGCCAAACCTGCTGGCTTATCAAATACAACAATATCATCGTCGTTGTGAATTATGCATTTGCGTAATTGTTCCAAATCAGCCAACGAAAACTTTTCGCCCGATTCTGTTTTTTTTGCGTTGCCGGTTGTATAGCCTGAAATCGTTGGTGGCACGCGAATCGCATCACCCGAACGCAGAATTTCTGTTCCGCGAACACGTGATGAATTAAGTCGAATTTGTCCCCCACGACAAAGTTTATGAAATTCAGCCGATGTCAACGACGGATAATGCCGCCCGAACCACCGCATAAGGCGTGTGCCATCTTCGACCGTTGATACTGTTTTCAATTCCGCCATACGCGGCCCCCAAAAATAACCTTAATCACCGTAAATAATTTGAACCGAATTATTTCCGTTATCTTTACCACATTCACCAGTTGCCCCACTCTGCTTGCCATCAGACATCTGGAAACCAACCGAATCAGACCACGCTTTCGTTTTCAGGTATTCGCAATCAGATTTGCCTAAACCCGTAATTCCAACAATAAATTGACGGGAATTTGCCGGATTTACCCCCAGTGTATATGCCCCGCCATATGGATTTTTATTTTTAACCCCAATCGCACCAAATATGGTTGAATTGTCGATACTTGAAAAATCGTCATATTCGCCCAACAACTGGCGTACACCTGTTACAATTTGCAGAACTTCGTCATTAACAGTGCTGCGTTTCTGGGTCCGCATCGCAGTAGATATAAGGCCGATTGCCCCCACCGTTATAATTCCCATGATGGCCAATACGCCCAGCATTTCGATCATTGAACGTCCAGATTCTTGTTTCATTTTTACCCCCATTTGCTTTATTATTTATATTATTCTATCATAAAGATTATGAAAACACAATTTTATGATTTGATTGAAAATGCCCCCCGTTCACCCGGCGTGTATAAAATGTACGACGCGGACGGGTTGCTGCTTTATGTGGGCAAGGCAAAAAACCTGCACGCACGCCTTAAACAATACATCGACATATCGAAACTGGAATTGCATAAACAGGTTATGCGAACATTTGTTACGCGGGTTGATTGGGAAATCGTTCCAACCGAATCTGACGCACTTATTCGGGAACAAGAACTGATTAAGACACAAAAACCGAAATACAACATAATGTTGACTGATGGGAAAATGTACCCGATGATTGCATTGACTAATTCTAAATATCCGCGTTTGATGAAATTTCGTGGAAAAATTAGCCAACGTCGTGATGTATTTGGACCATATCCGTCGGTAAAATCATTAAACGAAACAATCAAGACAATTCAAAAGGTGTGCGAAATTCGCACATGCACCGATACATTTATGAATAATCGTGTTCGACCATGCCTGCTGTATCAAATTGGGCGATGCAGTGGTCCATGTGTAATTGCCCAGAACGATTACAATGAACGTGTATCTTTGGCACGACGAATTTTGACCGGTGACAGCGAACCAATATTGAACGATTTGCAAAAACAAATGCAAAGTTATTCAAACAAAATGGACTTTGAAAATGCGGCAAAATGTCGTGATAAAATTGCGGCATTAACCGGCACATCAAATCGCGGTATACAGCGAAACAATGCACATAGCACGATTTTAGATTGGAACAAAAATGTTTCTGAATTGGAAAAATGGTTGGGCATAAAAATTGAATTGGCTGGAGTGTTTGATAATTCACATTTGTTTGGAACAAA
>JAGCRE010000032.1 GCA_017964865.1 Alphaproteobacteria bacterium
ATGGAAAACCGCAAACGGTTATGCGTGCGTTAAAGTTCCAAATTCAATTTAATGAAAAATTTAATTTAAAAACTAATTTAAGCAGCGACATTTTATATATGATTTATAATATGAATCGGGACGATGAAAAAAGTATGAAACAATATATGGCATCGCATGTGATGGATAAAAAATTACAAAATAAAATCTTGGAAAGTTATCAAAAGGTCAGGGGATAAGTCTTTCCAGTGCCGACATATTTGCGTGGGCGATGGCGATTGCAATTGCGTCCGCTTCGTCCGGTGTTTTTGGATTTGCCGCTGGTAATAATATTTTTACCATTTTATCAATCGCACTTTTATCCGCATGGCCCGCACCGGTTAATGCCTTTTTAATCTTGTTCGGTTCGTATTCGTAAATTGGAATATCACGTGTTGATACGGCCACAATTGCCGCCGCACGTGCGTGCCCCAAGATAAGCGTTGTCTTTGGGTTTTTATTTACAAATGTGATTTCAATGCTGCATGCGTCGGGTGAAAACGTATCAATCAATTTCGATACTTCGCGGAAAATTATCGATAACCGTTCGGGTAATGTGCCCGTTGTTTTGGGTAATATCACACCACTGGCCACATATTTGCGTGATGAACCGGCGGTATCAATTATCGCCCAGCCAGTATGTAAAAGTCCCGGGTCAATGCCCAATATACGCGTCATTTTCGAAATGTTATTTTGTTCACCGCATCAAAACCAAAGTATTTGTTTATGCGTTTGGTGATTTCTGCGGATTGGTAAGACAACTGTAATGCAAATGCGGGATTTTTTGGACGGATTGCAATATTAAATTTTTTGTCTTTTGTTTTTGTTATGCCAGCCAATGTTGATATGCCTCCAATGTCGGGGCCCATAATTTCACCCCAACGTGCCGCCAGATCGGCATCCGATGCATGCCCACCAAAAATTTTGATTAAACCACCCAATGCCGACGCAAGTGTTTGCGGGCGGGCGGTGCGAATTTCCATTTTCTTACTTACTTGGTTTGACATATGTATATTCCCGCGGCATTAAAATAAACATTTTACCCTTGGCATGCTGGCCATGTGCATAGCGATATGCTTCGTCCCCTTTGCCAAAGAATATGTCGGCACGTATCCAACCACGAATTGCGGAACCGGTATCTTGGGCAATCATCAAACGTTGGAATTTGCGTCCGTCAGAAAGGTTCGTGCTGATATACACCGGCAGGCCGAGTGTATAAATACTGTCGTCCATGGCAACCGAACGAATTTTGGATAATGGCGTTCCAATTTTACCAATGACATCTGGTGGCACAGATTCATAGAAATATACATAGCGTGGATTTTTATAAATCACATCGCGGGCCAATTTTGGGTTTTTCTTTAAATGTTTCCATACTGCGTCTGCGGAATAGCCCCCGTCGGGACGAATACCGCGACGACGTAATTCTTCGCCAATCGATTTAAACGGCATATCGTTTACGGCGGCAAAGTTCAATTTGACCATTTTCCCGTCGTCAAGTTGTAACATGCCGGACCCTTGAATCTGAATATTTTGGACATCAACAATGTTTGCCCAGTAAAGGACGCGGCCGATTTTTTGTTCAACAATTTTTTTCTTTTCAACACCTTTGTAATTACGGCCGTCGGTTGGAACACCCATTAATGGTTCATTATATTCTGCGGTTCTGGTCCGGCTGCCCCGAATAATTGGGGAATAGTATCCGGTATATGTGCCGGTGTCGGTGCCGTCGTCATTATATATCTTGTATGGCTGGAAATTAGATTCGAACCATGCACGAACGGTTGCAGTGTCCGCAGATGCAGACGGCAACATACGGCATTTTTCTTCAAATAATGCCCGGTCGGGGATAACCCGCCCGGTGTATTGAATTTTTGCCTTGCACGAATTACGAAACGCCTGCAGGGCATAGCGAACATCGTCGTCCCGCCAACCTGGTAATTCGGCATAAGACACTGCACGCAGGTTGGATGACGGTGCCACAGAATCATTTCCAGTATGTGTCGGGGTGGACAGATCGCAAGAAGCCAATACGAACAGCCCCAAAACAATAAAAAATACCCGATTTATAAATTTCCCCATTTTTTTCATATCCCCCCACTTGTAAAATATAAAAATAAATGCTATATATACTTTACCACAAATTGACGCGTAAAAAAAGGAGCAATCGCGATGGCAAAATTTAATATAATGTCTCAATTCTTAAAGGACTTTTCTTTCGAAAACCCAAATGTTCCAGAATTGTTCTTTAAACAGGAAAATTCCCAGGCTAAATTGGAAATCAATATTGATATCCAGATCAAGGGTTCAGAAAACAATTTGTTCTTGGTTGATTTGATTACCAAGGTTCATTCGAAACTGGAAGCAAACGAAAAGACAGTGTTCTTGATTGAATCAACGTATTCGGGCCTGGTTCAAATGGAAGAAGAAAAAGATGAAGAAGTTAAAAAACGCACATTATTGATAGATGTGCCGACTTTGTTATTCCCGGCGGTGCGTTCATTGATTACACGTATGACATCGGAATCGGGTCTTGCACCATTTACAATGCAGCCGGTTGACTTTGCAAAGTTGTATGAACAACGTAGTGCACAAAAAGAAGCCAAGAAAGAAGAAGCAAAATAATAACGAACCGCCCAATTGGGCGGTTTTTTTTTACCACTAACAACAATCACTTTTTTATGGTATAATATGCCCGTTAACGGAGAGAGTATATAAATGGCGGGGGATCGTTATATTTCTTTTGGTCGGGTCAGCGGTTTGTCGTTCGCCAATATGGGCCTTTTTACCGGGTTTGCCGATGGTATTTATAATGCGGTATATTCGTTGGTAATTTTGGAAATTTTCCGTTCCAGTGCGATTGTCGGTTTGTATGTTGCGTTGTATTCAGCGTTTTGTATGTTTGTGGGACTGTTCGCAAATGAGGTTTTTCGTCGTTTTTCCAAGGTGCGGGTGTTTTATACGGTATTGCTGGCATTGGCGGTTGGTTACGCAATGATGAGTTTTTCAATAAAACCCGAAACATTTATCACACTTGATTTTTCAACCGGTATTGCAATCACATTAAGCCAGATGTTGATTCCATTGTTTATGGCCGATTTTTCAGGCAAGATTGGTATGGCACGTATTAATGCACGATATCATTTGTGGCTTAATATCGGGGCGTTGTTTGCACCAATGATTGCGGTTACGGTTGCGGGTTATTTTGGTAATCGGTCGGCCTTTATGGCATCGTCGTTTATATATATAGCGGCATGGTTGTTTTTCCGCTGGTTCCATATTGTTCAGCCTGATAAGGAAATCAAGCCTGTAAATCCGCGACGCACAATGCGGGCGTTGTGGCGTAATACAAGATTGTTTTTCAAAACACCGGGGATGTTGCGGGCATACCTGGTTAATTTTGGTTATTATTCTTTACGGGCAGTGCGATTGTTGTATGTGCCAATTGTTATAATTGAAGCCGGTTTTTCCAAAGATACGTTGGGGCTGATTTTAACATTGGGAATTGTTCCATATATCCTTTTAACCGAAATAATTGGTCGGGCGGTGCGAAAATATGGTAAAAATATTTGGCTGATATTGGGCTTTGCGTCGTTTGCAGTGATGGCGGCGGTGGCAACATTGATAAGTGGTTATCCATTGTTGGCGATATTTGTATTGTGGCAATTTTCAGGAGCGTTTATGGAACCGGTGCACGATTTATTGTTCTTTGATAATGTAAGTCCCAGACAACAGACACGTTTTTATGGTGTTTTTCGAACAAGTGTGAATCTGCCTAATATTATTGCACCAGTGTTGGCGGCGGGGTGTATCACGTTTTTTGGGGCAACGTCAGCGGTGTGGTTTATACCTGCGGTTATTGGGGCGTTAATGGTTGGAATTATTATAACCCCGGGTAAATAAATTCTATTGCAAGTGGACTTTTTTCTTTGTATGATTTTCATATAAAGTAAAGGGGAATTTTATGGCAAAAAAAGAAGTTTCAAAGGAAAATACAGCACCCGCAAGAAATCCAGCATTGGAATCGGCACTGGCTCAAATTCAAAAGCAGTTTGGCAAAGAAGCCATTATGACAATGGGTGATGGTTCGCAACAGAATATAGAGGCAATATCATCGGGGTCATTGGGGTTAGATATTGCGTTGGGTGTTGGTGGTTATCCACGTGGTCGTATTGTTGAAATATATGGGCCGGAAAGTTCCGGTAAAACAACACTTGCCCTGCATGCAGTAGCCGAGGCTCAAAAGAAAGGTGGCACATGTGCATATATTGATGCGGAAAATGCGTTGGATCCATCTTATGCAAAAAAGTTGGGCGTTAACGTTTCACAGTTGATAATTTCGCAACCTGATTCTGGGGAACAGGCATTGGAAATTGCCGATACTTTAATTAAATCGGGGGCTGTTGATGTCGTTGTTGTTGACTCGGTCGCGGCATTGGTGCCAAAGGCTGAACTTGAGGGTAACATCGGTGATTCTTTTGTTGGAACAACCGCACGTTTGATGTCGCAATCGTTAAAGAAATTGGCAGGTTCGGTATCACGCAGCAATACGTTGCTTATCTTTATTAACCAGATTCGTATGAAAATAGGTGTTATGTTTGGTAACCCAGAAACAACATCGGGTGGTAATGCGTTAAAGTTCTATGCGTCGGTTCGTCTGGACATTCGTCGCACTGGGGCGATAAAAGATAAAGAAAACGTTGTTGGTAATGAAACACGTGTAAAAATTGTTAAAAACAAGGTTGCACCACCGTTCCGCACTGTTGATTTCAAGATTATGTATGGCGAAGGTATTTCCCGTATAAGTGAAATTTTGGATATGGGTGTGAAATACGATTTGATTGAAAAGGCGGGTTCTTTCTATTCTTATAACAATGAAAGAATAGGCCAGGGTGAGGCAAATGCACGTCAGTGGTTAAAAGATCATCCGGATGTCCAGCAAGAATTGTTGGATAAGATTATGGCCCGGTCATCAGGTATTGCCGAAGAAATGACAACCGGACCGTCTGATGACACAGATGGTGATGTTGAATAAAGTTCATGGGACGGGTTGTTACCTGTCCCATATTTGTATAAAAAGGGGGAAGTATGAAAATTGCACGTGTTTGGGCTTTGACTAAAATTGTCGTTCGTGGACACATTTTGAATTGGCCATGGCGGTCGCGTTCCGCACGTCGTCGTGTTCGCACCGACTATACCGCACGTGTTGCAACAAATTATTTTAAACGCTATCTGCCTGCGGCGGCATCTGTGGTCGAAGAACCCGTTGTTAACAACGATAAAAACGACAAGATTTTCACAATCTGGTTACAAGGCGAAGCACATGCACCAAAGTTGGTCAAGGCGTGTTTCAAAAGTGTGCGAAAATATTGCAAACAAGAATTAGTTATATTGGATGCAGATTCGATTTTCGACTATATTGATTTACCAGACGAAATAGTTAAAAAATATCGTGATGGAAAAATTGGAAATGCACATTTTGCCGATATTTGTCGCGTTGAATTGTTG
The DNA here is from genome assembly GCA_017964865.1 of Alphaproteobacteria bacterium. The sequence goes on from JAGCRE010000032.1 coordinate 5,527, forward strand.
TATCGGTATGGTGGTTATTGGCTTGATGCGACCGGGTTTGTTACGTCGCCAATTCCAAAGTGGATAAGTGATGAAGATTTCTTTGTATATCTGGCAGGCAAGAATTATGAAATCGGGGGCAGTCCGTATTCGTTTATGCAAAACTGCTTTATACGTGCACGCAAGGGGGCATATCTGCTGGCGGCATGGCGGGCGATGATTCTTGATTACTGGATGCATGAAAATCATACGTTTGATTACTTTATGCACCAGTTGTTATTCAAGACGTTGGTTGAAAATGATCCGCGTGCAAAGAAATACTTTAAGAAAATGCCACATGTAGACCAAGACCCAACACATGCACTTTGGTGGGCAAATCAAGATAAACCGTTTGACAAAGATGTGTTCAATAAATTAACATCGCAATCGTTCTTTCAAAAGACAACGTATCGCGGAACAGAAAACCCAATTCCTGGTTCGTTTGCAGACGTCATGATAAACAAAATGTATAAATAAAGACTAAACAAGAGGGAGGCAACAATGCCAGCAATATCTATAATCATACCGGTGTATAATGTCGAAAAGTATTTGCGGCGTTGCCTGGACAGTGTTTTGAACCAGACTTTTACAGACTGGGAGGCGATATGTGTCAACGATGGCAGTCCCGATAACAGTGACAAGATTTTGGATGAATATGCGGCACGTGATAGTCGTTTCAAAATTGTGAATAAAAAAAATGGTGGTCTGTCGGATGCACGTAATGCCGGGTTCCCACATGCGACTGGTAAATATATTATGTATTTGGACAGTGATGACTTTATTCATCCACAAACAATGGAAATAGCCCACACGATGGCAATGCGTGATAATTCGGACATTGTGTCTTTTACATATGATCGTGGCTATCGTCCACGATTGATGGTGCGACATGTTTTGGGGCTGAATACTGATAACGTTGTGCCACGTCGTATGAAAAAGAAATATAAAGTAAGTCGTGTCCGTTCGTTGGTTACCGATGATGTTTATTTGTATGCAACAGAACGCACACATAATATGTTCGATCCACGACGCAAATGGTTAATCAAACATTGCCAGGTATGGAAGAATATGTATAAACGCGAATTAATCGCAGATGTTCCGTTTATCAAGGGGATTTTGTTTGAAGATTTTCCATGGTGGTCGGTCGTTATGTTGAAAAACCCACGTGTTACAATCGTGCCATTGCCACTGTATTTTTATGTGCCTAATTTTAATGGTATTGTATTGGCCGCAAAACAGTTACGTATTATGCAGAGCCTTTGCACTGGTATAGAACATGCCTATGCCGAATATCGTAAATCTGCGACCCCGTATCAATTAAAAATGTGGACGGATAATTTTATGTGGTATTTTGTGAACTGGGCTTATCGCAAGGTGCGTTATATGAAGACTCCCGCAGATTTAGAAGCAGCACGTCAATGTATGCGTGAATTGGTTCTATCGGGTGCGTTGGAATGTCCAACGTGTGATTGGTGCCAAATGAAATATAACCTTATCAGTTTCGCCCGTGGCGATCGCGATAAATAAAAATCGCCCATTTGGGCGATTTTTATTTTTCAAATTCACATTTGTTTGGAAAACGTTGTTCAAGATATTCGCGGTTGGCGGATAATATTTTTGCATCGTTTTCGGGTGCGTCATTTATGCAAAACATCGGTGCATGTTTTAATGCGGATTTTGCCACAATAATATTTGTGCACACCACGTTTGATTGTCGAACAGATTTCCAATGAATTAAATTGTATATTCGATTTAAAATTTTATGCCGACCATATTTCGCCGCACGTGCATGAATAAAATGGGCCCGACCAGTCGCGGCATCATACATATTCATTGTCCAACGTTGAATTTCATCGTTTGTGCGAAATTTGTTTTTTACCTGGGTTTCAATTTGCTTTTTTATTTCTGGTCTGTTTTTACATTCAACCCAAGATGATTTTATATATGGGTCAATTCCATGTGATGGTCGCATATCATACATTTTTTTCCCAAACATATCGTCGATATATTTTGCAGATAGTGCAAGTGTTTGCGTGTATCCATCCAGTGTTGAACGCCATTGTTCAAATGGTATTGTCGAATTATATGCGTTTTTAGAGTAATGAAACTTTGCCCGACCATTTGCGTCATAGAAAAAAGATGGCGACAATTTTTTGTTAAAAAACATATCGTCGTTCATTAATAAAAAATGTTCGGCCAGTCCCGGTATATTCGGAATACACATTTCAATTGCAGTTGCGTTAAATGTTGGAATTGCGGTCTTTGGCATAATTTGTTCGTGTGGAACAATGGTAATTTTTGGATGGTTTGTATTTAACCACTTTGGAACATGATTAAAACCGGTTATTATATATATGTGATTTACCCATGGAACGCATTCGGCAACACTGCGGAAAGAATACAATAATTCGCCATTATCACGAAAACGCTCAACCCCAGCGGCACCAGCGTATAGCGGTTTTTTGCCATTGATTTTTTCATACCATTTATCTTTTTCCAACTGCCAATTTTTATCGGTTGGGTCAACCCACAAATATACGATGTCTATTTTGTCGTTATGTTTTTTCATTTTATTTAGACCCCCGATTTTTTGAATCGTTTTGGTATTTTAACGGTGCGTTTCAACCCCAACATACCCGGTTTATCAAGTGCATAAATCGGGCGGAAAAGACGTTGCATTATGCGGGCTGTTCGCATATATTTTTCACCGCGTGGGGAAATTTTTGTTACCGCATTTATGGTTCCGTTACCACGACGCTTAAGGTGATTAACCCAGTCCGCACCACGTTTTGCAGCCTTGGATACCAACATATTCATATCGACCGCCCCAAAGTGCAAAAGATATAAATTTGGATCAATGTGGAAATCATGATTCTTGATGCTGTGAAAACCGCTGCCCCATTTAACTGGTCGATTTATCACAACCGGTTTTGTGTATCGTGTAGAGAGCAGGGCATATTCGCGTTGTTCCAGCAATGGTGCGTCCGTATCAAGCGGTTGTTCTATATCCATATGCTGACCAATGTCCAGTCCCAGCCCCGACAATGTTGTTTTAATTTTTTTGTTCGAAAGATATTCTGCCAATGTTTGTTTTGTATTTGGGTCAACAATTAAAAATTCATCGCTGTCGCAACCAATAACAATATCGTATGTCTTTAATAATTCATGGGCCAATGTTGATATTTTACCAATTCGATATTTATCACCCGCCGCCCGCGACATATTGGTATGGGGTAATTTTGTTATATGTGCATTACCGGCGTTTTTTGGAATTTTCTGGTCGGTACCGTCCAGAATAATATACAGGTTGTCGGTGCCAAACTGTTTCCCATAGTATGCAATCCAACGCGACAAGAAAAATTCATCATCGCGTGCCATTGTTATTGCGGCAATGCGTTTTGTTTCTTTCTTCATAGTTTCCCCGTTATAACCTTTTGTATTCCATATTTGATTCCACGAATAAACGCCATAAATCTTGATTGCGACAATATGCGTTGTGTGTATTTATCCCCATAGACACGTTCGGCGTTTTTAATAATTGCATCTCGCATAACTTTTGGTGTGTGTGATAATACATATGATATTTGTGGTCCCAATGTGCCGTTATGTCGCGTAAATGCCACACGTTTCAAAAAGGGCATTTTTTGATTATAATATTTTTTTATCTTGTTATATATATCACGATTGTGTGCGGTATATAAACACGCGAACGTTCCACCATGTTCGGTAACCAATTTTGTGAATCCATGTTCGTATAAATGGGTGATTGCCCCCTTGGACCGCTGGTGCGTTACCGAACATATGAATTCATTAAACCAATTTGATAAAAACACCGACGGTCGCATACCGATAAACCAAGATTGAATATGCGGATGATCGGCCTTGGTGTTTTGGACCATACCAAATGCATCTGTATTAAACGATTCCATTTTTTCCAAATATGGCTTTAATGGAAACAGTGGTCCATACACAGAATCATTTACCATATACATAAAATTGTAATTGGATAATTCAACGTTTTCGCATGCCCATAAAAAATCGCGTTTGTATGAACCAAAATCATATTCGCCATGACGTGTTGCGATTGTGTGTAAAACATAGGGCTTTAATTTTGCAATTTGTGTTTTGTTGCAATCACAATCCATGCACAAAACAACATCGCCCATTTTGGACAATTCGCGAACATAAAGAATCAGCGATTCATCAATAATGCCAGACAGATCAAACCCGGCAACAAGAAACAAACGCTTTGTTTTTGGCATGTTTTTATCCTTGATATCACTATACATGTTATATTACAGTTTTTCAATAAAGGAATTTCTATGTCTTGCACCATTTTCGGGGAACCTAATTTTGTTCGGTATTTTAAAAAACACGTTTCAAAACAGTATATGATTGAAACGTCGGTTGTGTCTGTGGACCGGGGTATAATCGTTAATGAACACGATCATGGTTTTGGGGTGTTTGATGATAAATTTAATTTGATTCCAGAATCATTACAGATACGCAAAAACAACGGACAATATATTCCAAAGTTTAATCATAATAATATACCGTATATTGATGAATATGTTGTGTTTATTGGTAATGTATATCCGCACTTTGGGCACTTTTTATTGGAACATATGAATCGGTTGTATGCATTGTTGGACAAGGCATATAAAGATATGCGGGTTGTATTGATAAATAATATGAATGTGTCACCCGTTCCAAAATACATTTATGATTTTATCGAACTGTTTGGGGTAAAACACGACAATATAATTATTTTGGATAAAACAACGCAATTCAAACATGTTTATGTTCCGGTGCAATCGTTCAATATGGATGTGTATTCGTCTAAGTCGTTTGGTAAAACGTTTGACAGAATTGCAGAGAATACCCCAAGTGTAAAAGGTTATGACAAGATATATGTGTCGCGGGCGGCCCTGGATAATCGGCACAAGGTTTTTGGCGAAGAACGTGTGCAGAGTGTTTTTGAAAAAAATGGGTTCAAAATAATATATCCCGAAACATTGCCATTGAAAAAACAGATTTCATTGGTGCGTGGGGCCAGTGTTCTGGCGGGCTGTGCCGGAACGGCATTACATTTGGGGCTGTTTATGAAACCGGGTGGCATGGTTATACAGATTAAACGCAATCGTATGCCAAAATGTAATGCCAGTATTCAAGATTTGTTGAATCGAACCAAGGGGTTGGATAGTGTCTTTATATCGGGTTCAATTGAAAAACATAAAATGGAACACGGATCCAAGGCCCCCCAGATTATTGGTGTGAATAAATATATGCGTGAATTTTTTGATGCGTATAATTTTAAGTATGACAAAAATGATATTGCCCCAGACAAAAAAGCGTGGGCCGAATATAATGAACTAATGCGGGAATATATTAAAACACACGACAGTGCATTTGTGAAAAAGTTAAAAAAATGCTTTATACATTGGTCGGCACTGATTGTTCCAACACGATATTTGCGTGGTCGTTGGCGTAAATTTTTAAAAAGAAAACTTAATTATGAAAAATAAAAACCGCCCAAATGGGCGGTTGTTTTATTCATCTGTTTCGGCATAACGATACGCTTTTTTACGTTTGCCACTGTCCAATTCTTTTTTACGCAGTCGTATTGTTGCTGGGGTTACTTCGACCAATTCGTCATCTTGGATATATGATAATGCTTCTTCCAGACTCATCTTACGCGGTGGGGCCAAGAATAACTTTTCATCTGCTGTTACCGAACGAACGTTGGTTAACTGTTTACCCTTAACGGGATTAACCTC
>JAGCRE010000033.1 GCA_017964865.1 Alphaproteobacteria bacterium
ATCCAGAACAAGACATTTTGTGATGAAAAGCGAAATTATCAATGCCTTTCCAGATATCTTTATGAGTCATTTTAATCTCCTTTTTATTTTGACCGGCACCTATTATACTTTGATTCCTGGGAATTTATTTAATACCCTTTTTATGCAACGGGTTTCTAAAAAAGGGGTTTAACAATTCTATAAAAATCCGCTGCACACCGGAAAACCAGCATAAATGCACATTTTTATAAGCACAAAAATGAATACATTTTTTCCTAAAATAAACCGAATTTTTTAATTATTTTTTATCAAAAAACCCCCTGTTTTTCCAATGTTTCCTAGGATAACCCCCCTATTGAAAATAGACCTAGGAATAACACATAATTTATATGTTCGTTTTATAAACACAGGGGGAAAACACATGACACATGATCAAATATGGATGGCGATTGAAAAATTTGCCTGTGAACATGGTATGTCTTGTTCGGGGCTTGCCAGGTCCAGTGGTTTGGACCCAACAACGTTTAATAAAAGTAAACGATGGTCTAAATTTGGACAACCACGTTGGCCATCGACCGGCAGTATTGCAAAAATTTTATCTTCAACCGGTCAAAAAATTGACGACTTTATTAAATATATCCACGACGAACCAAATAAACAAAATGACCCAGAAAATCAAATGTAAAAATGCCCGCAACGGGCATTTTTACTATATACATTTTTTTATTTCTGCATAGTCTTCCATTATGTCGATGTTTTTGTTTTCTATTTCTTCATCTGCATGAATTTTTTGCAATACCAATACCATATCTGGATGCGATTGTAATTCATCATTTAATTCTTCGATTGTATTATTTATATCGTTTTCGTTTTTTACAAAAACCGGCAATATGCTGTTTGCCGCCGCATACAGAGAATTGTGTAATTCATTTTTATATTCATCAACAACATTTAAATATGCACCAATATGCCGATTTTCATGGGAAAGTATCGCATTATATGAACAAGAATTTTTTTCATGTCGCCCATCAATTTGCACGCGAAAATCAGTGTATCCAATTAATGCATCTATTTCTTTGACCGCAATACAATAACCACCCGATACCGGCACAATATCTGTAACAATATCATAATATGTTGTTAATGTTGCAACCACATCACCATGTAATAAATTCATTGGTGCAATTGATGATACAACACGCTTATTATAATTTGGTGTATTTATGATAATTTTTGGCTTTATTTTATATGATAAACATTGGTTTGCGTTTGCAGAAATCACACATAAAAAAATACCAAAAAAGACCGGTAAATGCCGGCAAATTTTATACATTTCCACCCGACTGTTTTTTCAAATACTCTGCAACAAAATTCGACCCATACATTTTATATAATTCTTCGGCCAATAATACCGACGGACGGCCCGATTCAAACAGGTGTAATAAATTACCCAATCCACCCAGTTCTGTGTTTAATATCACCGATTCACCATTTACCGGACGTGATAACAATACCGCACGTTTAAGGTTTGGATATGCCTTGCCCTGGATAAATGCCATTTCCAACGGATTCAAATTCCAGTGTGCATAATCACCCGCGTCTGCCGCCGGATTACGGAAGAATAAAACCGTCTGGGCCTGGCCACGAACAACATCACCAATACCTAACTTATCCAAAACATTTGCACGTTGGAAGGCAACCATATATGCCTGGCGATTTTTACGGCCCTCTTGCAGACCTGCAATAAAATTATCGCGGAACATTTTATTTTCCAGCATTGGTGCCGTTTCATCAATCATAATAAGTGATGGATTTCCACCAGACACCGTCGTTGTGTTTATACGGTGTAATATATACGAAATGACGGACGGGGATAAAACTTCATCTTGTAATATATCGGTAAAGTCAAATGTGGTAAGGCGTGCACCCAAATCAAGTGTATCACTGTCTTCATTAAACATATCACCATACTGTAATGGATCAACCCACTTTTTTAACGCCGGTCGCATCTGTCCAGATGATGAAAAACAACTCTCCCATAAATTTTTAAGAACACGGTCTTTATCTGGTAAATAATCAAAATTAACCGATACCGCACGTGCAATTTCATCACTTGATGTGGCGTCATTTTGACCCGATATAATTGCAAACCAACGACGCAAGAACGCCCTGTTTTCTACTGTATCCGGCATTTTTAATGGATTAAGTCTTGTTTCAAAAGATTGTTCAACCGGATTTTCATTTTTCTCTTTACCACGCATCGTTATATATTTACCACCAATAGACAACGTAAATATTTCCGCCCCTTTATTACGATCAAAGAAAAACGCTTTTAATTTCGGGTGACGTAATGATTGTGCGATTAAGAAACTGAATAATGTTGTTTTACCACCACCCGTTGGACCAATGGTCAATGTATGTCCAACCGCTGCTGGCTTGTCCGATACATGGAATTGAAACATATATGGTGTTCCCTGGGCCGTCGGGAAAACAACCAATGGTCCCGAACCCCAGTCAGAATTTTCAACACCGCGGGGGGTGCTGGACATTGGAACACAAACCGCAGCCGTTTTTGACAGCAATTTAAAACTGCGTGGGAAAATATCAAACCCCGGTATTTGTGCAAACCATGATACCTTGGACGCAAATGTTTCAACAATTGGTGATACACCAAAAGATGCAGATATTTTCTTAAATTCATCGACATATTTTGTTAATTCGTCGCGTGATGCACCAAATATCACAAATAATGGGTAATAATTAACCAAACTCTGATTTCCAGATACATTTTCATCCATCGCCGATTGTGCCGCAGACACTTGATTTAATACAGATTCTTCATTTTCATCCGCGGTTGATTTACGCTGACGCAGGGTTGATTCAACATCTGCCGCCCCCATAATATGAAACGCGTTCATACAAATCATTTCTGTTTGTATCGTCGATATCGAATTAAAGAAATCTTCGTCCAGATAATCTGGCGATATACGGAAAGACAGCATTGCCGCAAACATTTGAACACCGCCACTGACATACCGAACAATACCATCATTTTCAAATTCGACATTATCAACCGTAACGTTATCTGCAATTTTGTTGTCAGCAACCGCAGGACTTGGCTTGCTTAACGGTGATAATATTCGACCAAAGAATCGTGCCATATTATCGGGCTTATTATTTTCCAGAACATGTGGTTTATATGCCGCCAATATCGATTCAATATAATTTCCATACTGATTCAATTTATCGCGTGCATTATTTCCCGATACAGACAACACAATGTAATAGTTGTTTAAAAATATACGTAATCCTTGGGACCGCCACTTATTATAAATTCCCTGTAATACACGATTATCAAATTCATAGTTCATATTATCATTTGCGGCATCACGCACCATATAAAACCGTAATGTTACATTTGGATCACGAATTTGATTAAAAAGTTGAGCCCGCAAGTCCAAGAATTTTTCACGTGTCGCATCGTCTTGCATACTGGTTTGAACACCAGACACACGATAGACACGCAATAATGTTCCATCATTCAAAGCCATTGAATTATCATTATAAACCGTTTTGAACGGCAGGTAACTTGCATAATTTCTGTATCCAAAACGCGGAAAAACACGTTTTGATAAAGACGGAATATACATCATCAGCACAATAAATACAAAAATAACCGCCATAACCAGGATTGTCATGGTTATTGAATATCCACCGCCGGCAAAATAGTCAAAAAACTCTTTCATTTATGCCACCAATTTTCCCGGTATTTTCCTTTTAAAAAGTTGTATTTTTGATGCAATTATCTGTCCCAGTTGCGGATCACGTTTTGAAAACGCCGCCAAAATTGAATGAACAATCATAACAGATAATAAAAAATACAACGGTGTTATTTTTGAATCTGGTCCATTTATTATTAAATCGATAACAAAAAGTATAATAAAAACAATGAATTGCACCGCAAAATTTATAATTGCCAAATTATATGGCACATAAAATATGCGTGCTGGATTTGCCAAAGCTTTTAATACTTGCTGTTTCATTTTCTCTCCGGATGATAGAATTATAACAATTTCAACAATTTTCAACAAGCATAAAAAACATTTTTTAAAAATTGTTTATTTTGTTAAAAAAATACATTTTTTCAACATGTTTAAAATTAAATCAATTTTTCAACAAATTTGTTAAAAATGGCTAAAATAAAGCAAAAAATTGTTAAAAATTTGTTTAAAAAAAGTTAAATCTTAATTTCAACAATATAAACAGCACCAATAAAAACAACAAAAATATATAATAATTATTTGATTTTTTAGAAAAAGCGGTTATAATCGCCCTGCAAAAAGGATTTAGATATGAAATTTTTAAGTTCATTAAAGGCTTGGAAAAAACGCGGCAATATTAAACAAATTCGTCGTGGTAAACAGGTTATCTTGATTGATCCAGATAATCCAAAGTTAAAAGCAAAACAAGGCTTTAAAAAGAAATAAATCCATATTGTGCGTTTGCACATTGGTTTTTTAGGTGTCCAGTAAATATATTTTTACTGGATACTTTTTTGTTTTATTAAAACAATGAAAAATCGTTTATAAAAGATTCCCGCATAACATTTGGAATTTCGTTTGATGAAAGTCCGGCTTCACGTAAAAATTGAATTTGAATTGGTTTTGGTGAAAATATCGATGCACTGTGTCCGGCATTTTCTGGAATTGATGAAATTCGTTGTGCGGGTAAAAATTCTATTTTGGCGTTTTTATCAGATATCGCCGAAAAATTTATATCAGAATTACAATTTTCACAATTTTTATCAATTATCGCGGTTGCAGATAATTTTGAAATACTGTCCCTGTTCGCAATAAGTTTGTTTTGTAATAATATACTGGTGGTTTGGGCCCCATGATGTGCGATACAATCAAATACCAAATTATCGTAATTATCAATTAAAATATGTCCACGAATTTCAGAATTTTTCCCGGTGTTTTTTATAAAAATATTAAAAAAGGCCGGTAATTTATTTTTTATATTTACAGATAAATATACATGTTGGTTTGGAATATTTACATCAATATCTAAACGACATTTACCAGAAATTTCACCAACATATATAATATGAACGGGTAAATCATAATTTTTATCTATCGGGCCATTTTTAATTGTTGATAATTCTGGGCAATACACACCATCGCGGTAAACAATTGTTTCCGCTGGAAACGGTTTTATATTGAAATTTTCCCACATGTATGACATATTACGCACATAATTATAAAGGATTTTTATATGGGATTCAATTGTGGAATTGTTGGTTTACCAAATGTTGGAAAATCGACGTTATTTAATGCATTAACACAA
>JAGCRE010000034.1 GCA_017964865.1 Alphaproteobacteria bacterium
CCGGACAATTCCAAATTTCCCTGGAACAATGGTGACGAACTGTAATCAGCCTCAGACATACGGTCCCATGCAACTTCCAGGCGGAAATTTTGGTGGTTTGGCATAACCCAACCAATACTTAACCCCGCTGCGAACGTAAATTTTTTATAATCTTCACGTGCCGGTAATTTACCAATATTTCCATAACCCGCCAATTCATAATCGTCACACGCAGAACCGCATGATAATTCCAAGAACCCCTGAGAAATAACATTGTCACCTTTGTAAAAAAAAGCCGGCGATAAATCCCCAATTTCGTTTCGAATTTTTGCCGTTCCATACGACGCACCACCACGCATAGACAACACAAAACGTGCACCGTTATCGATCAACCAACTGGCAGAATCAGGATTGTTTTTGTATTCCCAATTTGCACATGCCGACCCAACGCAGACGCAGGAAATCAACGGTAAAACAAAAAATAATTTTTTCATCATAGCATATATTATATCACAAAATGCCCCCAGATAAAAACCTTTTTATTCCTTACATACAAAACCGCTTGATTGCATTTTCCATAACTTTGCATATTCGCCACGTTGACGTAATAATTTTGTATGTGAACCTTGCTCTATGACGCGACCAGATTCAATTACGACAATTTTATCCATATTACGCAGTGTTGATAAACGGTGTGCTATTGCAATTGTTGTTCGACCCGATGCTAATTTTTCAAACGAAGATTGTATTACGACTTCGGTTTCGCTATCTAATGCCGACGTTGCTTCATCTAAAATTAATATTGGTGCATTTTTCAAGAAAGCCCTGGCAATTGCGACACGCTGACGTTGACCACCCGACAATTTAATTCCACGATCGCCAACCAAAGAATCGTATTTCTTTTCTGCGGCATTGATAAATTTATCTGCTGCCGCCAAATGTGCCGCCCGGTGAATTTCTGTTTCTGTGGCTTTGGGTTTTCCATATGCGATATTTTCCCGCAACGTACGATTAAACATCATCGGGTCTTGGGGAATAAATGAAATCGCGGTTCGCAATGAATTTTGAGTGACTTCTTTAATATTTTGCCCGTCGATATAAATGCCCCCACGTGTCGGGTCATAAAAACGCATTAAAAGATTTACCAGTGTTGTTTTTCCTGCACCCGATGTTCCAACCAAACCAACCCGTTCACCTGGATTGATAGTCAGGTTAAAATCACGCAATACATATTTATTTTTATATTTGAAATATACATTTCTAAATTCAATTTTGCCACGCGATACTATCAATGGTTTTGCATCTGGTGCATCAACAATATCGATTGGCTGATTTAATTCAGCATACGAATGCAATGCTGAACCAATTGTATCGACCAGACGTGGTATTGTGCGGGCGATATACCCAATATTACCCTGGACGATTTGATAAACCGATAATGTGAAAACTATTTCGCTGACTTTGATGTTGCCATGCATATACAGTACCAGCATTAAAATCAAAACCGCGCCAAACAAAACATCCCATAAAAACATCGGGATTATCCACATAATACGTTGAAAAAATGATGATTTTATTTGATCTTTTAAACTTTTTATACGCAATGGTTCAAGATATTCGTCTTCGTGTCTTGCACCATTGAATAATTTGACTATTGAAAACCCAGATATTGAATCAACAATATGCCCAGACAAAGTTGATGATGATTCTGACGCTGTCTTTGATGCCTTGGTTACCGGTTTCATCATTACAACCGAATAAATAACCCGGAATATAAAAGACCCCAACAAAACCAATGCAACATATTTGTTTATACGCAACACCAATCCCATATTCAATAAAATCACCCCCAGTGTGGAAAAGATGGTCGTAAAATCAAACACTGTTCCAAAACCTTCGGCAATATAGTTAATCTGGCTGTTTATCTTGCCTGGGATTCTGTTGTTATAGAAAGCAATTGATTGGTTGTGCACATAATTGGTCAATGCTTCACTTATATTCTTTTTTGCCGTTGGTCGCCAGTGTGCAGACATCCGTTCTTCAATGGTGTTCATAATATCAAAAACCAAGAACAACCCTATAATCAACCCAATGGTCCACAAAGCATGTTCAAAAAATCCTGGACCACCAACGCCATTTTCAAACAGTGCAACAATTTTTTGTTGTGATATTGGCCACCATGTAGAATTTCCAATATCCCAAACAATTGCTAATAACGCCCAGGCGACAATAAGCCCCAATATTGGTTTTGCTGCATACCGAAAATAAAATCGCCACAATGATTTTGGTAATTGATTTGTCATAATTTATCCTGCCCTATTTTGTATTTGCAACAATATCGTGGAAAATTTCCGCGGGTATTGTGCCACCTGTGATTTTGCTGTCCATTGGGGTAAAATC
>JAGCRE010000035.1 GCA_017964865.1 Alphaproteobacteria bacterium
CAGCCCCCAATATGCCGATTGATTTCCCTTTTTATCAAACAGGTCTGATGTTTCTGTCGCCATTGTTGAATAGTTATATGATGCTGTCGCCGCCAGTGTTGGTAATGCACCATCACGCTTTGACCGGGCAGATTTTTCATACATATTGATTTGCTGGTTAAGTATTTCCCATTCTGGGGTTGTTGTTAATTTGCCCGCAGCTAAATCAGCGAAAGAATTTGGAAATTCTGTTGTTAAATTTAATTCTTCATCAACATCAATACCCGCCAAAATCTTCAGCATACGATGTGCCGTATCACGATTAAACTTCGCATCCGACAGGTTTATTTCTTTGGCGGCAATATCAGATTCTATTTTAACCAAATTGCCGCGATTTGCACGACCCGCAGATGTCAAATTACGACGTGCATTTTGTGCAGATTTCAAATCTTGTTCCGTTAATTTTACAATTTCGTCGGTCATTTTGGCCGTCCAGTATAAATCAACCGCACTGTAACGAACCTCTCGACGAACCATTTCTTTGCTTACCTCGGACATCTTGATTGCACTTCGCACAGAATCAACCGCATTACCAATTTTTCCAAACGTGTATATCGGCTGGGTAAAAGTTAAACCTGCCATAAATATATTATCTGGCATTTCAATTTGTTCAACCGGTGTCGAAGAACCCTGAATCTGGGCCAGCAACCCGCCCAACTGTGGTGGCAATGTCATATTCATTGAACCACTAAATGGATTTTCAACATCAACCATATTCATATATGTTGCCGAACCCTCTAATTTAAACCAGCGATTTGCATTTGCCGCATCTAATGACGCTTTGGCTTTTTTAACATTAGCCTCAGCCTTTTTCATATCTTGCGATTCCGCCAATATTTTATCGACCGCCGCATCCAACGACAAATCCATTGCGAATGCCGGCATTCCCGCCATTACAACAAACGCACCCACAAAAAAACGCACAAACTTTTGCATACTATGCTACCTCTATCTTTTCAAGAATCTTGTTAATTGTTGTCATTGCATCGGTCATTTTTTCTTCATCTTCTTTTGTCAGGTTCGCAAACACCGAACTGATCGCATTTTCAAATTCCGCAATCATCGCCTTGGCGACATCGGCCCCGGCCTTGGTCACACTGTACCACGTGTTACGACGATCGTGTTCATCAACCTCACGCAAAACCAGACCCTTGGATTCCAGATTTTTGAACGTTGCACATAAATTTGGGGTTGTGGTAAATTCACGATAAGCAATATCTTTTAACAATGCCCGCCCACCCAGGTAAAGGCGAACCAAAACACTGGTCTGGGAACGTGTATATTCGACATTTTTTATCATTTTGGACTTCATACGATCCATCAAACTGACCATAATTGTCATATTGTCTTCAATTAAGCGAATAAAGTCTTTGCGTGCCATTTGAACCCCCTTTTTTATCAAAAAACACCGGCAAATGATTAAATCCGGCAATTATTATATGTTTTAACAAAATTATTTCAAGTCCTATTTTGAAAAAAATCACACTTTTTTCGTTGAAACAAAAAAACCGGCAAGGGCCGGTTGAATTTTTGGGTGGGGTGTGTGGGCGAAACGCGAGTTGTTATTGCACTATTTTTGTGATAAAATCAGATTGAAAGGTGTTTATTATGAATAAAAATATGTTAAGTAAGTTCTATAAAACACGAACTAAATCCACAGAAGTATCAGAAAACAATGTGTTATTGGAACGGTTTATAACTCTTAACTATTTGAAAAAATATATAAAACCATCATATTCTGTTATTGAAATTGGTGCTGGTATTCGTGCATATTCACCAAAATTGGTTAAATTAGTAAAATATGTTTTGGCTGTCGATTTGTTTCAAGAAAATTTAGATAGATTAAGCAGTAAAAAGATAAACACATTATGTGCGGATATTACCGATTTGAAATCTATTAAATCTGATTCTTTTGATGTTGTGTTCGTAAATGGTCCAATGTCGCATTTGTTTGATGATAAAGAACGCATGCAGGCAATTAAAGAATCTTTTCGTATATGTAAAAAAAACGGTGTTGTATTGTTTAATTATTTAACTAATACATCAATAATATATCGTTCTGGATTGATAAAGGGAAATATTAATGCATTAAAGAAATATGATAAACGTACAGCAAAAGACATATACGCAACATATTTCGTAAATGATTTTCATAAATTGGTATCAAAGACCAAAATGAAACATATATGTGATATATCACTAGATGGCTTGTTTGAAATATTGAAAGACTATACAAACAAATTGGCTAAAACTGAATTTAATACCTTAAAACAAATGCAATTAAGTATAGCAGAACGACCAGATATGATTGGTTGTAGTAGTCATGTTTTAAGTATTTACAAGAAATAATTCGTTTCGCCCACACACCACAACCACTTTGAATTAAAAGACCTGTTAGAGCAGATTTTCATTGGTTTTTTAATATTTTGCCTGGTTCGAATGTTTTTAGCGATTTATAAGCGGTTCGAAAGTGTGGATAATTACATAATTTTTATAAAAATTATTTTCGAACTTGCCAAATCCTTGTATTTCAAACAAAAAATGCCCCATGGGGCATTTTGTTAACTGTGGTTGGGGCGCACGGATTCGAACCATGATAAAGAGAACCAAAATCTCTTGTCCTACCATTAGACGACACCCCAAAAGCATAGCGAATTATAATAATTTTTCCCCATTTTGCAACAGTTTTTTATTTCTGTTTGATGTTCAGGTGTGGGGCCTTTTGGATGTACCGTAATTTCGCAAGTTTTACAAAACCCAATTTATCTTTGATAAAAGATCTGCGACGTGCAACATAACATTTTCC
>JAGCRE010000036.1 GCA_017964865.1 Alphaproteobacteria bacterium
CACGCGTGCCGTCTCACACACCATAAATGGTTCGCACACCTTACCACGATACGGAACGGGGGCACAATAAGGTGAATCTGTTTCAATCACAATTCTGTCCACCGGTATTTTTGCAAAAGTTTCACGAATTGCATCCGCATTTTTGAACGTTAATATTCCCGATGCAGAAAAGAAAAAACCCCGATCCAGCATAACACGTGCAAGATTCCATCCCGACGTGAAACAATGCATAACCCCGCATACACCGGTTGCCATTGCCGCAGTATCATCGTCGGCATCACGTGTATGTATTGCAATGGGTAATGCATATTTACGTGCAATTTCCATTTGTGTTTCGAACAATTTTATTTGTTCGGCACGATTGTCATCACGTTCGTGATAGTCCAAACCAATTTCGCCAACACCGATTACTTTATTGTGCGACAATACGTCATCGGTTAAGATTTTATTTGCGTCTATTGACCCGGCATATTCGGGGTGAATACCCGTTGTTACGAATATGTTGTCATGTGATTCTGCGATTTTTATTGCAGGCATAATATCGTTCGGATCAGCGGTTGCACAGATTATGCGTTTTACCCCGGCATCATTTGCATGCCTCAACACAATTTCCAGGTTTTCGCCCGAACAATAATCGTCTGTTAAATGGCAGTGGGTGTCTGTAAACATTTTTTTATATCATTTATCACTTTGAATATGCCGATTTCAGGTTCCAAATGCACGCGTTCAATATCGGCAATATTGCGGGTTGCCACCGGATATATGTCCGCCAAACCAAAACGTGCAATCGCGTCCAGTAAAATACCAAATATAGCCGGTTCGACAGCAATCTGTTTTGCGATATTCATTAAATCACTGGCGGTGCTGTGCGGGTTTTCCAGTGCGTCAATTAATTTTGCATATATTACATCGCCACCAGAAGCTTTCAGGTTAGCAATTTTTCCAAAACTGCCGTTAGCCAGGCGTAATATATCATTGCTGATATCGGCATCGGGCATAAACTGGACACACAATTCACGCAGTTCGTTCATTTTTAATGGTCGCATTTTTTCAACACGTGCACGCGAACGAATTGTTGGCAACACATTTGCCAACTGGTGCACAATCAACAGGAACAGAGTGTTTGCAGGCGGTTCTTCCAGCATTTTCAGTAATGCATTTGCCGCCGATACGGTTAATTCATCGACCGCGTCAATTATAACAACACGCCACCCGCCCGACATAGACGACATCTGCATACGTTCAATTACCGATGTTACCGTCTTGACCGAAATAGATTTGCCCGTTGGATATGGATTGCCGTTTGTGTCCAAATTGTGTGCTAAATCGATTATAAAAAAATCGCCCACATTACCATAAACGATTTTTGCGATTTTATAGGCCAGCGTTGCCTTGCCAATACCACGTGGTCCGCACAGCATCCAAACCGGGTGCATTGGGTGTGTATCACGCACGTTCCATGCCGCCATAAAATTATTCAATGTTTCGGTGTGCCCGACCAATGTGTCATTATCAATTGGATTTGGAAAAGAATAGGCCGGTTTTGCGGACTTACGTGGTGCCATTTTACCGTCCCCCAATCATTACAGCGATGTTTTTCATAATACGACTGAAAAATTGGACCCGACCAACACGTTCGGCCGCAACAAGTGGCATTCGTGCAACAACCTTGCCGTTGCGTTCTGCAATAATTTCACCGACATTGTCGCCAACCGATACCGGGGCAGCAATCGGTTCTTGAAAACGCACCAGAACACGCACTTCGCTGAACGGAACATTTTTCGGCAATGTAACAACGAACGGATTTTCGACCGTTGTATCAACCGAATGTTTGCGACCATACCATACTGGAACGGAAACAACGTTATCACCCGGCCGATAGTATGTTTTGTTTGTTGTTGTCGTATATCCAAAATTCAACAACTTTTTCATTTCAGTGGCCAAAGCATCGTGTCCACGACCGTTGAAGCCATTTATGACTGCAACCAGACGACGACCGCCAACACGTGAACTGGCAACCATACCATATCCACCGTCGGTGGTGTGTCCTGTCTTTAACCCATCGGCACCCGCCATGGTAAATAACAATTTGTTATAGTTTACCGTATGTGTCCGTCCCCAATCGCGGCACCAATCGGTTTTATAATCGCCAAATTCAAACCGCTTTGTTGCGAACATTGGGTATAAATCGGGATAGTCGCGAATAAGATGAATCGCCAGAGTGGCAAGTTCCCGCGATGTCGCCAAATTGTTTGGATCGGGCAAACCGCTTGCGTTACCAAATGTCGATTGTTCCATACCAATTGCACGTGCCTTGTTCGTCATTTTTGCAGTAAAGGCGTTTTCGGTTCCCGCTAATTTTTCCGCAACAACAACCGATGCATCGCCCCCCGACAGAACAATAAGACCCAAAATTGCGTCACGAACGGTTATTTCCTGGCCGGTGATCAGGCAAATCTTACTTGCCGAATACCACAACGGATTTTTATAGTCCGCATTTTCTGAAACGGGCAATTTACTGTCTAATGTTAAATTCCCGGCCTTAATCTCGTCAAATAAAACCGCCAGTGTCATCAGTTTTATCATCGATGATGGTGGCATTAATTTGTCTGCATTTTTTGCAACGATTTCCACCCCAGAATCATAGTCGATTAAAAACGCAGATTTTGCACGTGTTGTAAATTCGGGTGCCTTGGTGTCGGCGGCATTTGCAATACCAGTAATAAACAATAACAAAAATACGGTCAGTTGCTTTATTTTCATACCTGCATAATAGCAACATCATTTGTTATTTCCAATAAAATTTTTATTCGATTGTTCCCACGAAAAATTCCCCATCGATACCAATAATTTTGCAATTGCAAATGGTGCGATTTGGAACAAAATCGCCCAGGATTTTTACCGAAATATCGTGCGGTGTGCGACCAGTATTGTTTTCTTCGACCAAAACAGAAACAATTTGCCCCAATTGTTTATTCATAAAGTCTTTACGGTTACCTGTTGCCGCGTCTGTAATCTGTTTTACACGTTGTTTTGCAACACTTTTTTCAATCGTGTCGGGCATTGTAGCGGCGGGTGTGCCGGGGCGGGGTGAAAACGGAAACGCATGGATTTTAATTGGACGTGTTTCGGTGACCAGGTTCATCGTTTCAAGAAACAATTCGTCTGTTTCGCCCGGAAACCCACAAATGATATCCCAACTGAACGTAACACCATTTGCATATGTAACAATATTACGCACCATATCGGCGGTGTGGCGACGACGCATGGCCGACAAAATAGTGTCTGAACCCGATTGTAACGACAGGTGTAAATGTGGCATCATACGGCTGTTTTCATGCATTAAATCGATAATTTTATATATTTCGGGCGATGCCGGATCCATTGACGACAAACGCAAACGTTGAATTTCTGGCACGTCTGCCAGCAATTTACGACATAAATCGCTTACTAAAAACGGTTTTCCATCATAAATTTTATGATACGACGCACTGTCTACACCGGTCAGGACGATTTCATAATATCCATTTTCAACTGCGGCACGCACTTCTGCCAAAATATCGTCATATTCAAACGAAACCGATGGCCCGCGTAAAAGACGGGTTATGCAATATGTGCAATTGTGATTACATCCATTTTGAATTTGGATAAATTGCTTTGACATCTGGCCGTCGGGGTTTGAAACGCAAAATTCAGGGGTGGGGGCGGAAAAATCAAAGTCCGCAACCGCCCGAATATACGCATTAACGTCCATTTTATCGGTATTATGAATTACGCGGACGTTGGGGATTTTATCAAAAGGCGACGCGTCATGTGTTGCAGCACATCCGGTTATCAGGACCGGTGTGTTTGGGTTTTCGCGTGCAACCCGACGCACGTATTGGGCGGACTGGCGTTCGGCTTCACCGGTAACGGCACAAGTATTCACGACAATGGCACGTGGCACAACATTGTCCAACATTTTTGCAATTTTTTCAGATTCAACCGCGTTTAATCGGCATCCAAAAGTAATTGTCGTAATATAATTTTTGTTATTTTCTTCTTGCATTTTTGCCAACCATAGGGCATTATAACGTGGCTTATAAAGATTTCAACAAAGGATTTTATTATGGCACGAACAACAAATTCTGATACTTTGCCGTATGTGGAAAGCCGCTATGAACTTGGGATGTTGGCATCGCAACGCGTCCGCGACCTGAACGGTGGTGCGGCCCCAGTTGTTGAAAAAAACGACGATAAATTGACGGTTGTTGCACTGCGTGAAATCGCAAGTGGCAAATTAGACGTGCAAAATGTTCGTCATGAATTCGTTCAATCGTACAAGGAAGCACCGATTTCTGAAACAAGTGAAGAAACACTGGAAGTTGCAACCGAAGATCCATTGCTGCGTGAAATTGATGCAGAATTGGAAAACACGTTGGTTGAACCGACACTGGATTCCGGTGAAGACGTTGCCGACGATGTTGCGGTTGATTCCCCAGACGATGCAGAATAATTAAACCCCAAAATATCCGGAGACGTCGCATAGTTGGTCTAGTGTGCCACATTGGAAATGTGGTATACTCGCAAGGGTATCAAGGGTTCGAATCCCTTCGTCTCCGCCACAAAAATCAAATGCCCATTTGGGCATTTTATTTTTGTGCCGTCGATTCCGGGATTCGAACCCGTAGTTAAGGATTCGAACCGCAGCCGAAAGGCATACTAACGTCTGCCTTTCGG
>JAGCRE010000037.1 GCA_017964865.1 Alphaproteobacteria bacterium
CGAATAAAATTCCATTGCACGCGTTTCGCTGTTTGTTGTTACTAAATTTGCGTTCTTTTTTTGCATATAAATCTCCTGTTTATTATGTTTTATTTTATCACTTGATTTTTATTTGTCAACAATTATATAAGTATCTGTAAAAACGTTGTCAATGGGGCAAAAGACAAATTTTGTTGATTTTTTCGTAAATTTTGATACTATTTAGCCCCAGAGAGGCCAGCGTTATATATATAGATGTATTGAAACGTTGGCAAAAATCCCGATTAAATTTAATAGGGAAGGCCCGTCACCGCAGATTCACTACAAATAAAGATTTTTCTTTATTGGCAATGGATTCCAGCGGTGGCGAAAATGTAAATAAAAACAAAGGATTATATATGGTAAGATTACATAAACAGTCTGCCGAAGAAATTAAAAAAGAAACGGCAGAAAAAGCAGAAAAAGAAGCCGCAAAGCGGGTTAAAAAAGCTAAAAAAATCGATGATAAACCGGCACATGAATCAGATGCCAATGATGACAAGATTTATTTCGTCGCACTGGGCGGTCTGGAACACATCGGCCAGAATATGTATGTGTATAAATATCGCGGAAAATACCTGGTCGTGGATTGCGGTATGGGTTTTCTGGAAGAAGAAATTGGTGCTGGGGACGTTCAATACTGTGATACAACGTGGCTGGAAAAGCATAAAAAAGACGTTGTTGGTTTCGTTATGACCCATGGTCACGAAGACCATATCGGTGCGTTGAAATTCATTTGGCCAAAGTTCAAAAAGCCAATTTATTGCACCAGATTCCCGGGCGAAATTATCAAAAAGACTTTTGCAGGGTTGGAAATGGAATTGCATGATGGCAAAGATATCATCATCTTTGACCATAACGGTGCAACATTAAATATCGACCCGTTTGTGGTTGAAACATTCCATGTGACGCATTCGATACCCGAAGCCCAGATGTTAATCATCAAAACCCCAGCAGGCAAGATTCTGCATACGGGTGACTGGACATTTAACGATGACAATCCAATTGAACCGACAACCGACTTTGCACGTTTGGCGGAAATTGGGTCTGATCCAAAATTGCTGGCGTGTGCATGTGATTCAACCGATGCCGATCGCCAGGCGGTCCAGACGACCGAGGTCCAGGTTCGTGATGCATTGGCAGAAATTATGAAAAATGCACCGGGTCGCGTTATTGTAACCGGATATTCACGCAGTATTGCCCGTATGAAAATGTTTGCCGAAGCGGCACATATGGCGGGACGTATCGCGGCAATCAAAGAACGCAGTAACCCAAATCCGGTGCCATATGTTGGTTTGCCAGAATTCCGCGAAATGGGAATTGAAATGGGATATTTGAACGGTGACGATGTATATCTGTTTGATGAAATCAAAGATTTACCGGCCGAAAAACAGGCAATATATTTGACCGGTTCCCAGGGGGAACAATTCGCAATGTTAACACGTCTGTGTCGTGGGCATGTAAAAGAAATGAAATTGATGCCGACCGATACTGTGGTGTTCAGTGCGATTATTATTCCGGGTCGTGAACAAGATGTTTCGTTCCTGTATAACAAATTGGCACGTATGGGAATTAAAACACATACTATATTTGATACCGACAATATTCACGCCAGTGGACACGCCGGCCGTCCAGAATATGAACGGTTCTATGATATGGTTCACCCCCAGGTGTCAATTCCAATGCATGGTGAATATATTACCGAAATGTTAAACGGTAAAATGGCAATGGAACGTGGCGGTGCAAAATATATGATGGTTGTGCATAACGGTGAAATGGTTGCATTATCCGATGGAAACGAACCATATGTTACGGAAACAATTGAAACCGGTATGGGTGTGATGGAGGGCGAAACCGAACGCAGTGCCGATGACCAGGTGTATAAAAACCGTCGTAAAATCGCGACAAATGGTGCGGTGTTTGTAACGTTGCCGGTGGATAAACGTGGTTTCTTGAAAGGCACGCCAGAGGTTTCCAGTGCGGGTATTTTTGAAACAGATGAAACCGGGTTTATGAAACGTCAAATTCAAATTGAAATTACCAAGGCAATTAATGATTTGACGAAAACAGAACGCAAAAAACAGGAAAACCTGGTACACGCGGTCCAGGTTGCATCGAACAAGGTTGTTCGGGCATCACTGGGGGCGGATAAAAAACCGCAATACAGTGTGCATTTTGTATTGAAGTAATAAAAAAACCGCCCGTTTGGGCGGTTCTTTGTTAAATTTCATTTTTTATTGTAAAAATTTGTGATACAATTAATTGCGTTGGTATGGGGGGATATTTTTGATAAACAAGGAAGTTTTTGTACAGAGATTATGTGTTTTTTTGACACTAATACTGGGAATTCATGGCGTTGCGTTTGGCGACGATGTTTACAGTGTTGACGCGGGGCGTGGTAATCGGGCGGCTGTGTCGGGACGGACAAATGCTGGGGTTGCGAATTCGTTACGTAGTATGACACGTGCGGCGGCATCGCGTTCTGCGACGGTGCAACCGCGGGCTGTATCGGGTCGTGGTACATCGACAAAAGCAAATGTTGCCCGCAGTGGAACATCAACGACCACACCGACCACAACATTGATGACTGCATCGGGTGGATCGCATACTGGGGCAACCGCCGGTTCTGGGCGTGTTGCGATGCGTTCTGCATCTGCATCGGCACGAACCCCATCGATTGCATCTGTGTCGGTGAATAACAATAATACGGTTACAGCAATTGCCGAAACGGTTAAAACAGTAACTGCAAATCTTGATTCATTGGCGGAATTATCTGATTATTGTAAATTGCAATATACACAATGTATGGATAATTTCTGTAACGTTTTAGATGATAACCAGGGCCGTTGTTCGTGCAGTAAAAATGTTAAAAATTATGAAAAAACCGAAGAAGCTCTGCGTGCTGCAACCGAAGCATTACAGGATGTTGCACAAAATATACAATATATTGGTTTGACACCACGTGAAATCAACACGTTGTTTGAACAGACCGAGGCGGAATTAGCAATGCAAACGGTGTCTGATAATTCAAAGATTAAAAATGATTTGGACCGTATTAAAAATATGCTTGTCGATGTAAAATCTGGATCGTCCAGTGC
>JAGCRE010000038.1 GCA_017964865.1 Alphaproteobacteria bacterium
CAATTTTCATAACACTGGTATCTGAAACACGACAACAAATATGCACAGTGGTCAGCAGTGATAACCTGCAGATACTAACATCAAACGGTGAATGGGCTATTTCTAATAAACCATTAACCCCGTCGTCGGTCGATATTAAACAGCACACCAATGTGGGCAGCGTGTCGTCAATGTATCTGCCACCACAAAAGATAGAGGGGCAAACCGTATTTATTGCGGGTAATATGTGTGATATTCGTGAATTAAGCCTGGATGAACTGGGCGAACACTATAACGCCAATGATTTGTGTGCAGTATCGAAACATTTAATGAATTCACCGGTTGATATTGCATATAACGCACACGAACACAAATTGTTTGTTGTGATGAATAACGGAACAATGGCGGTTTTAAACCAGAATTCCGCCCTGGGGATATCGGCATGGGGCGAATATACAACAGCGGGCAAATTCAAATCGGTTGCAGTTGTGAACAATGTAACATACGTCGTCGTCAAACGTGGTAATGATTTTAAATTGGAAAAATTTGATGCGTCAGCCATGGACGATGTTGGGAATTCTTTTGAATTTTGTGCGTGTGGATTACCACTGCGTTCGGCAAAGCATAATGTTTCGCGTTTGCGTATTCGCAAAATAGCGGTGCGAATGTTAAATACAAAATCGTTATTTATAAATGGAACGCGGGTAACATTACCAAACGAAATATATGATGCAGATTCGCCCGGTTTCAGTGGCGATGCATCGATATCACAACTGGGGACGACACGTAACTGTATTGATTCGCCATGGAAAATACATGGAAACGAATCTTTGTCGGCAACAATATTGTCGGTTTCTATGTTTGGAAATTACGGAATATAAATGGAGGTTAAAAATGGGACAAATAATGTCGGATGTAACAGCGGTTTTGGACTATAACAATTCAAAACAGGCCACAGAAAGCAAGCGTAAACAGATATTGCGGGAAATGGCAATGGACCAGGCAACAAAAACAAACCTGGTTAAAAAAGCATTGGCGACCCAGCGTGCCAAATATGGTGCAGGCGGTATGAACGGTGCCAATATGACGACGGGTGCGGTATTAAAAAGAATCGAAAGTGAAGCAGCCGAACCATATGACAAAAAACGTCAAACGAATCTGGCGAAATTGAAATCTGTTAAACAGGGCGACCAAACGAATCTGTTGAAAAAACTGTTAAAGCATTTTGACGATTTGGTTGGATAAACAACGGGGGCGAATATGTATAAAGTTTCATATACTGGTGACGGGGAAACCACAGAATTCGTGTTTGTGTTCCCGATTTTCCAGGTTGCCGATGTGCATATTGCAATCGACAATGACGAAATTAATTCGGGTTTCAGTGTTGTGCCAAACGATACTTTTTCGGGCGGACGTGTGATTTTTTCCAATGCACCTGCGGTGAATACTCAAATTGATATTTTCAGGCGGATATCATTATCACGCGTAATTGATTATCAGCCGACCGATAAAATAGACCCCGAAGATTTGAATTCTGACTTTAATTTCTTGCTGGCGGCGTTTCAAGACTTGCGTGCCATTGATATTGATTTAGCAGAATGGGAAAACATACATAATAACGAGATGAACTTGTTGAACTATACAATAAGTGTCATCGAAGACAAATTGTCTGGGGGTGGGGTATTGGGGTTGTATAACAACCTGGTGTCGGTATTGGCCAGTGCGTTACCACTGTTAATAAATGACTATGGGTCAATTACGGAATCTGCCCCGGGCGACAACAACGATGATTACGGCGTTCTGTAATTTTATGGACGTGTGGAATCGGCATATAAATATGACGACACCCACGCATCACAGAAAAATAATGGAATTCTTGGTCGATGTGTGGGAAAACGAACCACATCGTGGATTGTTGACCGCATTTCGACATTCGGGAAAATCGACGGTTGTTGGAATATTTGCGTCATGCGTTTTATATATGCACCCAAATACACGAATATTGATATTATCGGCGGAAACTGTGTTGGCATCGCGTATGGTGAATCATATTCGCAATATATTGGAAAATCATCCGTTGTGTGTCGATATGATACCAAAAAATAAAAAAGAGTGGGCATCAAATCGCATCACAATAAATCGCCCGATTGGTATTCGTGAACCGTCGGTCATATGCCAGGGTATTCATGGAAATATTACTGGATCGCGTGCGGATTTAATCATTTGTGATGATGTCGAGGTTCCAAATACATCGAACACCCAGCAAAAGCGTGAAATGTTACGCGAAAGATTACGAGAGTTAGATTTTATATTGTCACCAAACGGCACGATGATATACATCGGGACACCACACACGACCGACACGATTTATCAAACAGAAGATGCGAATTAATTTGATTGGTGTTTAATTGATGCGATGCTTAACCGTAACTTTTCCAACAATTTTACACCGTCGTCGCCAAACATCGGCAGGTATGTTTCATATTCGGGCATATCGGCCTGAACTTGGGCACGTGCACGATCGGTCAATGGGTTCGATATTAAATCGTTGGCGGTATTCCACCGCATATACGCATTATATGTTTGGTCAACGGTTGCCCAGTTTTGCAACAATTCAGGATGTTTTGCAGATATAAACGAACGAATCTTTTGCACCCATTCGGCACCAAATGATTGAACAATTGGTAACTGTTCGAAATTCTTTAAACCATTTTCGTCGGGGGTAAAATTCAAAATCGCAGATTCCAATTTTTTCCAATCTGATTCGGCTATGTCTATATCCAATACAGATTCTGCCATCATACCACCATATGGCAACAAATCGCGGTCAATAGAATCCATTGGTGTTTTGCCAGAACGCAAGTTTTCAATATGTTTTGCCAACAGTTTTCCGGTTGGTAAATCGGGCAGAACGGCCATAACGTCAGGTGTGGCTTCGTCAACAAATATTGGGTTTAATGCACCCCAGCCACCAATAATAACGTGTGCCTGGCGATAAAGGTTTAATAACTTTTGTGCGATGGCACTGGCTTTTTGTTTCATGGACTCTCTCCCTGATTAGAACACTTATTCCATTACAATCATAATAACTTTGTGCATGGCGGCACCAGTAATTTTTTCTGATGCATTTGTTCCCACACCATAGATTCGACCCTTGCTGTCCTGGTGCACAGAAACAACGTGTGCAGTTGCAACGTCGGTCGGTGTTAATTTTGCAAAGTCGGTATCAATGCAAATCGCCATATCACCCACAGATGGTTTTGCATTTATATCAGCGAATAAATAAGATTTTTCTGGTATAAATCCGCCAAGATGCTTTGCATTTGGAATAACGGCATAGATGCCAGCACGACCTTCAAGATCCATTGGTGCAACAATCATTGTTTCGTCAGACTTTTTGAAATTGATTGCACGACCCGATGGTGTGCCAAATACCGGGACCAATTTTTTACGTGCACTGTCGTATAATTTAGCACCATAAAGGCCGTCGTGCATATCGATGCCCGATGATGGGTTACCCGGAACCAAGACCGATTTAACGCGTTCTTTGACCTTGCTTATTTGTTTGTTTAATTCGCCAGATTTATATAACGCAGCGATTTTGTCAAACATAGAACTGACGGTCAAAGTGAACGATTTTGCCAATGGTTCAATTTCGTTTTCATAAATTTCACGTTGGCCAACCTCTATCTTATGATACACAGACAGTGTCATACCTGCGTCTTTGGCGGCCTGGGCAATGGTTTTGCCAGATTGTTGACGTATTTTACGAAGACCAGAACCAAAAACCTTTAACCCGCTGTTTTCATTATCGTCAAGACGACGCTTAATTTCGCTTTGCCATTGTGATGCGACATCGTCAGATTCTTTGATAAATATGTCGGACAGTTTACAGCCCAAAATATTGCAGATATTTAACAACTGTTTCTGGTTTAAACGACGAACACCTTTCTCTATCTTAGATACCGCAGACAACGACAAACCCGCACGACGCGACAATTCGGTCATCTTCATCCCACGCGAAAGACGGATGTTACGGATATTATTTGGAAAGATGATTTCTTCTTGGGCCATTGTAAACTCCTTGGAATACTTGACAAAATCTTAGTCAATTTTTATTGGCGGTGCAAGAAAAAATTACATATCGTCTGGAATTTCGTTTATGTCAATATCTTGAATTTCATCAGCGTCATTATTATCCGGTTTATTGTTTGGCACCGTCTGTTCGTCCATTGGAACAAAGGCCGCCGCCGCACGTGCTGTGGCATCATCCAGGTTGTCAAACAATGTGTATTCACCAAAGA
>JAGCRE010000039.1 GCA_017964865.1 Alphaproteobacteria bacterium
AAGAATTCCAAACGGCACCATTTTTTGCATATGCATCACAATATGCGTGGCTCATTTCTATCATACCCTGCGACATTTGTGTATCTTGTGTATTTCCATTTGACGTTCCATGAATATTTGCCCAATTATTGAATTCGCTTTTTTTCAAGCATACTTTCGATGGCAATCTTTTTAATTCGACCGCCTTTTGTAATTCTGCATATTCATCACCAATCGCACAATACTTTGCACCGTCTGCAGGGCTGATTGATTTGTTGCTATATACACCACCGGTTGTCTGTGGGGCATCTTGGGCGATTATACGTTGCAGTGTTTCAATATCAATTGTTGCCTGCTTTTTCCGTCCGCGGAAAAGTTTTGATGACTCCAACGCACTGGACGCACATCCAACACGAATATTTGCACCGGAACTCATATCAACATCACCCCATAACCAGTCGCGTTGAACCTTGCTGTCTTCACTGCCATCGTCAACAATTGTCGATTGCAATGTGCATGCTGTATCATCTTCGGGTGGAACAACCTGGTTGTTTCTGCATTCGTGACCGCCACGAACACGATCGCCCGGTATCGATTTACCATCTTTGCCACATGTAGATGAATTATACTGAACCGTCGTCTTGGTAACGTAATCATAGTGATATTTCGTGCAAGATGTCACTGTCTGCACAACATGACCATTTTTATCTTTTGTTTCAATAATATCTTCGCCTTCGTCACAAACCTTTTCACGTGTTGTTTCCCCAAGGTTGCACAGGTATTTTCCCCATACATTGCACGAACCATTTAACATCATATAAATATCGGTAATATCAACACCGACCGATTGTGCCAGAACCAACGCATCGTACATTTCATCCAAAACATTTTCGTATGGGTCAAAGAATTGTTCCGCCTTTTGTTTGAACATTTTAACACGTTTTGGACCCGAACAATTGTTTCCGCGTGAATCACAGCCAGCATATTCAAAAACATTGTTCATTGTTGCCTTTAACGACTTTAATTGCGTTTCTGCGTTTTCAATACTTGATAAAATCTGGCCCGAAATCTGTTCACGTGCCAACACATCGGCCGACACACCATTTTGTGCCGCAACAATTTGCGAATCGGTTAAATTTTGCGACGTTTCGATGGTCTGGGTTGGTTGGTAAGAATACGTTTCTTGACGTGCCGCATTTACCGACGCAATTGCATCTGCGGTCATTTGTTTTTGTTCCGCTAATGCATTTTGTAATTGTGCAACCGTCTGGGCATTTTGTTGTGCCATTTCCATTTGCATTTGTTGCATCTGTTGTTGCATGGCCGCCATTTGTTGGGCGTTTTGTTGTGCCGTTGCATTTACCGCCGCGGTGTTTGCCGCGTTTGCCGCCGCGTTCGCCTTGGCCGTAGAACTTGCCACCAATTGGGCAGATATATATTCCACCAAATCATTGCCATATTGTTTGCATGACGCATTTGATTGAACACAGCCCGACACAATTGCCGCGGTTACCGACATATCGGTACAACCACCACTGCTGCATTTTGGTTGGGCACAACGCATAATCACCGCATTACAGTTGCCGAAATCTGCAGTCGCAGTGTTTTCAGAACCGCCACTGCGTGCGTTCATTAAATTATTCCATTTATTGTTATTTGTTGAACCCGATTCACCGTTATATGCAGTTAAATTATTACCCACAGTTGACGATACAACCGCATCAGCCACCCCAATCGGTGTGGCACACAACATCACCAACAAAAATCTGGCGAATTTTCTCATTTCTCTCTTTCTTGTAATTTTATCATAAAAAACGCCCCCGGGCAAGAAAAGAAAGCGAAGTTATTTATTGATCTCGTGTCGTTATGTTCGTTTTTCTGTGTATTTCCTGCAAACGTGTTTATTTTGTACATTGCTTCCAGAAAGTCGTCATCCCCGCGAAGGCGGGGATCCACTGTCCCACAGGGGATATTGAAATAATGTTTTATACTTGATAGTATTACATTCATGGAAAAACATGCGTATGTTTATATTATGGCAAGTGGCAAAATGGGTACGCTCTATATCGGTTCCACAACCGATTTACTTGGGCGTGTATTTCAACACAAGCACAAGATATACCCAAAATCTTTTACTGCGAAATACGGTTGTGATAAATTGGTTTACTATGAACAATGTGGTAACACCAAAATTATGGTGCAACGAGAACGTGATTTGAAAAAATGGAACCGTAATTGGAAAATACGATTGATTATTAAACAAAACCCAGAATGGAAAGATTTATACCCAGATATTTTAGAATCTTGTGGATATGATAGAAATGGATAAAATCCCTGCGGGGCAATGGATCCCCGCCTTTGCGGGGATGACAAGTCTCTGGAATCAATACACCATTAAAAAATGCCCCGGTGGGGCATTTTTTATTCAAGACTTGTTGTTATGATATCGCCATAGGAACCAGCCTCGTCCCCACCGATATAGCAAGTAATATGACGGCCAACATTGTTCATCCATTCGTTATATGCAGCCTTTTCCGCCGCGGTCAAGTTTGCATCTTGGATATCACGTGTGGCCTTCCATACTGTTGCCCCACCAGCAGCGGCAGAAACAAGCGTTGTAATTGGTGTCAACAAACGATATTCTTTGTTGTTTTGATTACCAGACGTTACGTCTTCAAGTTCTGCTTTTATTGTCTTGCATTCACGTTCAAGACTATCGATTTTGTTTCGATTGTCTTCTGTAATATATTGGTGCGAATATTGTGATTCGCTAACCTGTTTTGCAACACTTTTTACTTCGTCTGTATATTTAGATTTCACCCCGGCCTGTCCTGCTGCTATTGCCGCATCTAACAAACTGTCATACAAATCTTGTTTGTTATTAGGTGTGTTGTCTTCACGCCATACTGTTTCTATCTTAGACAGACAGGTTTTTGCAGACGTTAACGCCTTTGCATTTTTGTTCTGGCTATTTCCGGTCAAACCTGGGAATATGTCGCCACTGCGGATATTTTCGCCCAGTGCATATCCACCAATACCACCACCGATTGTTCCAATCAATGTCGTCCAGAACGCGGTCTTGTCTTGGGAATCACGCATACTCTGGGTTTTTTCACTGGCCACGTCATTTGCAATATCTTGCAAATCTCTTTCTGGAATCCATGAACCACATGTGAAACTGTCGCCAGTTGCAAAGTATGCAGTTGTCCATGATTTACCCTTCATTGCTTCTTGAATCTTTTTGTCATCCGATTGCAATGTAACGCGAACGCGACAGAACGAACCATACAAATCGTTACTTGCCGTAAATGCGGTTGTTTTCAACCCGTTCACTGTGTAATCTTTTGGAACACGATTACCCTTTAATTTAACCCACATAAACGTGCTGCCCATATCTTTATCACCAATGATACCACCGGCATTTGATGTCAGGCACATTTGCTGTTCACGATTTAATTTCGCATTGTATTTTGCCTGGGCTTCTTTTTCGATGTCATAGATTAAATCTTTGAATAACGAACTTGCCGCCTGGGACTGAACATACGTTGTATAGTCAACCATTATTGGATCATTGCAAACCTTGTTGCTGGTTTCAGACAATGTTCCACAGACACATTCTTCGTTATCATCTGTTTTGCAAAGTTTGTTGCCATATGCATCGGTCATTGCAACCTTTTGTGTTTTGGCATCGACTTTTGTTGCAGAACCTGCATCAATCCAACCTTCACGAACCGATGATGCACCGCCCCATGAATCCGAATATTGTGATGCGTTAACACGTATCTTGTTTGATTCTATGGCCAGGTGTTCTTCGCATGCCGATGCGGTTTTAACCGTATCCAAACACAATCCCAACACGATTGTGTAATCCAACACACCACCAACCTTGTTCATAGACAAATCAAATTTATCATTACCCGATTGTGTCAGGTCAGAATAAACATCTGTACGACTGCGATAGCAATTTACATAATCATTACCGCACATCGATTTAACACAACTGGTTGCGACCAATTGGCACTGTTTTTTCATATTTGCCAATGCCGCGTCATTATAACTGGTCGCCAGCGATGCGTTTAACGATGCAATTACACCAATAACGTCTTTTTCGGCACCGTCATCATATTCTGGGAACAAAATATCAAACGCATCACGGTTTATATATGAATATGTATATGAACCAGTCGCATCTGGATTTGCAGCCGCATATTTACAATTTGTATCGGTATTAACGATTGCTGCACAACCCGTTTTAATATCATTATATGTTGCCGCACCATTTACAGATTTTGCAGAATTACCAAATACCGCCGAATAGCATGCCGCACCCGAACCGCCACCACAGACACGCATTGCACACGATTTGATTATTTCAGTACATTTCTGCTTTGCCTTTGTATCAAATTTATCAACCAAATCTGCAATTTTTGCCTTCATTGATGCGTTCATACGGGCCGAATATGCTTCTTCGTAAATTTCAGCCTGGTTATCTTCGTCACGCAACTGGGCATTTGTTGGCATTTGACCATCGCCAATAAATGTCGCATAGCAATATTTGCTGGACCCGATGGTATCAAAGCAAGAATTTTTAATATATGCCGCGATTGATGATTTGCTGACCATATCTTCAATCAATTCGGTTGTAAGTGGTGTTCCGTTATTGATTGCGTCAACAATATCAACAATCGACTGACTGCTGTTTTCATAGCATTTATATGGGTTTTCAGCACATGCGTTTTCAATACATTTATCAACAGATTTATAACATGTCGATACCGCGTTCACCGCCGCCAGTGCCGCACCTTCGCTAATCATTTCGCCAACACGACTTGTTTTTGATGGTGCCGCTGTTAACGATGACGAACCCAATAATTCTTTGACCCCATCGCCCGCACAACGTGCCAATGTTGAATCACAGAATACGCGTTGTTTTTTGAATTCTTTATCAGTTGTGCAAAGTTCAAAGTCAGAACCGCATACAAATTCTTTCTTTAAACACGATGTATAACGACGAATACATGTTGATGTATCATAACGATTCGATATTGCCGCCGCAGTTATCATTTGTCCCATAATACTGCCATCGGTTGGATATGTGTAACCGGTAACTTCGTCATAACTGTTTTTCGAAGAAACGTTCGATAATGCCGCGATGTTTGACGTTCCAAACAAACTTTCCACACCAGCAGACGAACATTGACCCAGTGTGCTTAAGCAATTTGGCATTTTTCCATGGAACAAGACATTTGTTGTGCATTCTTCAAAGTTTTCACCACATACATCGGCACCCTTGATACAGTCGGTATATGCATCAATACATTCGGCATTTGCCAATAATGCAGCCGATGTTGTCGAACCAGATGTTGTCGTCGTAGTAGTATTCGATGACGGAGCCTTAGACACCTTGGTTGACAATGTTGGAATACGCGATGTTATTGCACCACTGGCCCCGACACGCGATTCCGCCACAGCCGTTGCGACCGGACTTGTCGGACGTGAT
>JAGCRE010000040.1 GCA_017964865.1 Alphaproteobacteria bacterium
CCAGAACCAATTTTTTACCCAACGGTGTCGCGATATTCTCTTTATCATTTGTAAAGTTACGAACCATTTCGTTTGCACCATTCACACCGATTGTTGAAAAGTGATGATTCCAGTTGCCCAGATAACGTCTTGTAAATGGATACAGACCGCGTTCCAAGTTTTTCGAAATAATTTTACGTTTGATTTCTAATGAATCGCGTGCCAAATCTAGTAATCTTTTTAATTCGGTAAACAACCCATCACGATCGCCACGATGTGTGTAACCCAAACGTGCCAGGTTGATTGTAACAACACCAATAGATCCCGTCTTTTCAGCAGAACCAAACAAACCGCCACCACGTTTTAACAATTCACGTACATCCAAACGCAGACGGCAACACATTGAACGAACATCGGTTGGATTCAAATCAGAATTCAAGAAATTCTGGAAATTTGGAATACCGTATTTTGCCGCCAAATCAAACAATGGTTTTACATTTGGATGATTCCATGGAAAATCATCAGTGATATTATATGTTGGAATTGGGAAAGTGAACGGACGACCATGGGCATCGCCTTCGGTCATAACTTCAAGAAATGCCTTGTTAATCGTATCCATTTCTGGTTGCAAATCGCCATATGTGAAATCAACCTGTTTTTTACCAACAAATGGGTGTTGATCACGCAAATCTTTTGGACATGTCCAGTCAAACGTGAAATTGATAAATGGTGTCTGGGTTCCCCAACGACATGGCACAGAACAATTAAATACCAATGTCTGCATCGCGTTTTTAACATCTGCGTATGATAATTTATCCAAACGGACATACGGTGCCAGATATGTATCAACCGATGAAAATGCCTGGGCCCCAGCAAATTCATTTTGCAGTGTCCCAAGGAAATTCACCATATGTGATACCGCCGTTGCCATATGTTTGGCGGGTTCACATTGCAGATAACCCGGAACACCGTTTAATCCTTCGTATAATAATTCGCGTAATGACCAACCGGCACAATACCCGGTCAACCAACCCAAGTCGTGAATATGAATCGCGGCAGATTTATGTGCATCACCAATTTCTTTTGGATAAACGTGCAACCAGTATTCTGCGGTCATACGTTCACTGCTGCGTAAAATAAGTCCACCAATAGAATAACCAATATTTGCGTTTTCTTTGACACGCCAATCCGCTTCGGATACATAGTCGCCAATAACCGATATTGCATCGACCATTGCTTCACGTGTCTCGGAACGTTTCTGGCGATATACAATATATGATTCTGCGGTCTTGTATGCATGTGCATCCATAAGCGATTCAATAACCGTGTCTTGAATTTCTTCAATCTTTGGGGTGCGATCCGCAAATTTAGCGTCCAGTTTGTTCAATGTGGCCTGGGTTATTGCAATAACTGTATCATTGCTTATTTCGTTTGTAACCGCGACCGCTTTCTTTATCGCGTCATAAATTTTTGTTGCATCAAAGGGAACCGTTTCACCACCACGTTTTTGAACGATTGTCATTTTGGTAATGAATTGTGGTACCATTTCAACATTTTCATTTGCCGTTGTCATCAAAAACCCTTTTTTGTCAAAAACACAATATATAGTGTCATTTTGTTCGATTTGATAACAATATATAGTATATGGTGTTTTTTCTCAATACAGAAAAAGCAAATTTTTTTTAATTTTTTGCTTTACTTTTAAAAAGGTATGTTTTCCGCATTGTTCATCGCGAATCGGATTCGATTGGTTTGATACCAAATGGTCTTTTGTGTCAACTTTTGGTATAAAAACGATTCGGTTTTTGTAAAAAAATACAAAATATTGATAAAAAAGTTAAAAAAGTTCGATTCGAAATCAATATATTGATTTTGATGATGCTTGTTATGAACAACGGTATAAATTGGTTGTTTTTATTCCTAAAATGGTTTTATACTTAAAGCCATTATAGGGAAAGTAATATGAAAAATGTTTATACGATGAAAAATGTTTATGAAATGCTGAATGATGTTTGCACGCGTAATGCAGACAAGGTCTTTTTTGTGCGTGAAGAAAAGACATATGCAGATTTTCTTAAAAGTGTGCAGAAACGTGCGGTGTTGTTGCAAAAACAATTCAATATTAAATCGGGCGATGTGATTGCTTTGCTGTGTTCGAATATCCCGGCGTTTATCGAATCGTATTATGCAATTTTATCAATCGGTGCACGTGCGTTGTTATTGGATACGGGATTGGCCCACGAAGAACATATTAATATGATGAAACGGACCAAGGCAAAATTAGCACTGGCGGACCGGACACATATGTTCGATTGCGAATTTACTATGTTTGATATTGAAAACGATGATGATACAGATGTGGCGGACTTTGTTCCGGCCGATGTCACACGTTCAGACATTGCACAAATGTCGTTCACGTCGGGATCAACCGGAAATCCAAAGGTTGTCGGTATTACACATGGAAATTTGCTGGCGTTATGTGAAGGGGCGGAATATTATACCCACGTTGCAAAGCCTGGATTTACTTTCTATGGTTTCTTGCCGTTGTATCATATATATGGAATTGTTATCAATGTTATCTGTCCAGTTACGTTACAGGGTAAATTGTTACTGCAGCCGGTATTAAAGCCTGCGGAATTTGTTGCCGACTGGAAAAAGTATAAGCCAGAAATTATACCGGCCGTTCCACGTATATGGGAAGTGTTCTATAAAAAGATAGTGGACGAGGCACGTTCCAAACACGTATGGACATTGATGAGAATTATTTTATCAATGCAGAAATTGTTGCGGAAAATCGGCCTTGGCAAATTGGTGGACAAGGTTACTAAACCAGTGCATGACATTTTCGGTGGGCGGACACGCGTTTTGGTTTCAGCCGGCGCACCATTAAAACCAACGATTCGTCGATTCTATGAAAAGTTAGGTTTTTCGGTGGGCGATTGCTTTGGTTTAACCGAAACAACGGGACCGGCACTGTTTAATTGGGCGGTGCCAAAGCCAGATGGTCATGGTATTCACTATGCGGGTCCATTGACCGGAAATGAATTGATTATTCATAACCCAGATAAAGATGGGGTTGGTGAAATATGGTTCCGTGGAAAAATGTTGATGCCGGGATATATTGATAATGATGAGGCAAATGCGGCCGCATTTGAAGATGGCTGGTTTAAAACTGGCGATGTTGGAATGCTTGATTCCAAAGGGCGTTTGATTGTAAAGGGACGTCAAAAGCAATTAATCGTCTTGGAAAGCGGTAAAAAGATTTGGCCCGAAGAAATGGAAGATTTGTATCTGCAAAATCCAGACATTTTGGCGGCTGCGGTATTCGAATATACAATCAATGGCAAAATCGTTCCGTATGCTGTGTTCCAGGTAAAGCCAGGAACCAAGCCAGAATATATCGCGTTATTGGTCAAGGCATCAAACCTTAAAATCGCACAGTATAAATGGGTAAAGCATTTCGCAATTACAGATAAAGAATTACCCCAAACGTCTGCCAAGAAAATAAAACATTATATGGTTAAAGAATTGCTAGAGCGGGGCGAATATCAACGAT
This sequence comes from Alphaproteobacteria bacterium, assembly GCA_017964865.1. Next base: position 3,536 of record JAGCRE010000040.1, read on the forward strand.
ATGATGGTTAAAAAATCGGGCATTTGCCCGATTTTGTTTTTGTTTGTATTTTTTAGCCAGGTCTTGACAAATTGTTTTTGTGTGTTATATATAATGTAGCCAGGGGGTTAGAAATGACAAAAGAAGAAAAATCAATCGAATTAGTGCATGATGTTTTAAAATATGACATCAGACGTGCTTATTTTGGTAAAATAACGGGTAAAGAATTAAATGATGCGTATCGCAAGTTTGTACGCAAGAAAAATCGCAGTAAACCTGTGACAGATACCCAGGTTGATGTGGGCTATATTGATGGCACGATGATTTGTCATGTGTTGTGGAACGAAATGTCATATAACCCGGTTCGTTTTGGTGAAGTTATGCCACTTTTTGAACTGGCCGACGAATATTCTGTTTTTAGATTTTGTGAATCTCAGGGTTATTCAAATTATATGTCCACAATAAAGGACCCGACCGCATATGATGTGCTTGCCCAGGTTCAAGAAAAATTGACTGAATTTCAAAAATTCAACAATCCGGGGGGTGTGACGTGGAATGACATTGTTAACCCTGGGGACGGTAAATTGGTCGTAAAGTATATTGATGGCCATTCTGACGACAATTATAAAAAGTTGTCCGCATTACGTGAAGCGGTTCGTGTAATTATAACCCAGAATTTGAAAGACCTTAGACGCAAGGCTTATCGTACTGCGATGATCGAAGTTGTTAAAAAACGCCATCCAAATGGTAAGCGTGGAAACAACAATATTAGTGATGTAAAAAGAAATCTTGCAAACAGTGTATCGGCACCGGTACGGGTATCTGCAGATGAAGAATTATACGAATTATATAAACGTGAAGAAATGTTGAAAATCACGTTGGAAACAAGCGAATATTTGCCCCAGGAACAGTGTGAAAAGGCCAAAGAAGAATTGGCAAATGTTCGTTTCCAGATAAGAGAAATATTGAACAAAAATAAACAAAAGAGCAGATAAAAAAACGCCCGTTTGGGCGTTTTTTTTTAATTGCATACGACTATATATGGTGGAAACGATTTGTCTTTATTTATACCCCGATCGCCACAATCCATACAGTTAAATTTTCGATTCTGCGAATGGTTCATATCCAATGGAACGTTTTTATCGGCAACCGCAGCAACGTTTGATACATATGCCTTATTTGGAAAACCAAAATAAAACGCCCGCGATGTTCCACTACATGGTGTTGATTTTGGATAGCATTTTGTATCGTTAATTTTTTCGGGGTCTGGGATGCATTTGGCCCGACACGTGTCATAATTCACAATCATTGTTTCACAGTCGGTGCACGAACCAACCGGAACACGTAATGTTCCACCCGGGCTGCCGGATACCGTATCGTTTATTATTCGGGCACACTTTGTTTGTGTATCTGATGCGTTGGGGTCATCGACACATTCCCATTCCAGTGTTGTGTAATTCAGTCGCGGAATCATTTTCCCAGGACATGTTTTATCGGCAAATGGGTTTATACATTCCCAAACGTCATCAACAATAACCGCGGTCTGTTGTGCGGCACATAATGGTTTGCGTGATTCATCGGGAACACATTCACGGATGCTTGAATCCCACACCATATCACCGGCACAATTCGTTTTAGTATTTAATCCAATACATTGCCACCGACCAAAACGGTATATTGCCGACATACCCGCTGGACAATTAATCATATCGGGGGTTGTTGTTTCAAATTCTTGGGTTACGGTTGGAATTGAATACTGGGTTATATATACCAATTGACCATCTGTAATTTCGTGGTCTTTCAGTATCGCAGACGGAATATTTCGTTTTGTGCCGCCCCCAGATATGATTTTCCCGTCCATAAAGACACCAAATGTGCCAACGTCGGCATAATGACGTTCCAGAATTTCCATCATATCGTTATACGATTCAACAGCAATTGGTTTGGTGTATGTCAGTATATATGTGTAATCGGGGGCTTTATTTTTAACGGCATTACAATCAGTAATGTTCTTTTTTTTATCGATACAGATAATTTCGCTTTTTATGTCGTTTTGTTCAACGCATATATCATCAAAAACACCGTCACGTATGGTTGCGTTATGAACAGCCGTTGCACATTCGGCAATTGAACGCATATCGGCCCGGGTTATAGAATAATCTATTTCTTGTTCATGCACACGCAGGGATGGGCTGGAAAGCAAATAATATGTTCCCATAAATAATGCCACCAAAATCATGATAAAAATATTCATTATTCTCTCTTGCGATTTACTAAAAGTCTAGGTAATATAAACATAAAATGCAACAGGAAAACGACCGCCATAGATAAAAAAGGTGAACGTATGAAGAAATTATTGCTGATTTTGTTGATTGCTGGATGCGGGTTTCACCCGATGTATTCGGACAATAATACCGATATATATGTCGCCCCAATACGCAGTGGTGCAAACGGCATCGAATTAAGAAATGCATTGAACAACAAATTCGGTGGTCAAAAAGATGCGTCTGCCCCGTATATGTTAGAGGTTAAACTTGCCGAACCAACCACCCAATACAAGGCTTTGGATAACACCGGGGTTGCAACATGGCAGGAAATTATTTTGACGGCAAAATACACGTTAAAGGCGGGCGATACCGTCATCGCCAGTGGGTCGGAATCATCGTCTGAATCATATTCATTTGTGCAATACTTGGTTGCGGCAAATGCGTCGTATAATAATGCGGTGAACAATACGATTTTGGTATTGTCTGAAAAAATTGGTAATCGTGCCATTGCAGAGGTTTATAAACATTCACACAGTGATAATAAATGAAATGGAAAGAAGCAGATTTTAAAAGCGGAATTGATAAAATACGGGCGGTATTAATATATGGTCCCGATGCCGGCCAGGTTGATGAGTATTGCGATAAAGCCATAGAAAAATTGGGAATCGAAAAAGACAATCTGTTTGCCATTGATTCAAATGATTTGGCTGAAAAGCAAGAGGCATTATTTGCAGAAAGTTGCACACCATCAATGTTCGGTGGCCAAAAAATGGTTATTATTTCAAACGCGGGCGACGGTGATGCAAAAATAATTGATGAATTGGTATCGCACCCGGGGTTGTCTGCAACGGTTATTATTTGTGGTGGTGAATTGCGTGCCGGGGGCGGGTTGCGTGCGATGTTTGAAAATGGTAATGATATTGCCGCATTGCCATGCTATAACGACGATGCACGAACATTGGAAACATTGATACGCAGTGAATTATCTGCAGAATCGGGAATAAAACAAATAACACCCGATGCAATGGCATATATGACGACGCACCTGGGGGGCGACCGCGGAATTACACGTGGATTTTTGAATAAAATTGCGATTTACGTCAGTGATAAACAAATTGTCGAACTGGATGATGTGGAAAAATGTTTACCTGATACGGGGGCCGCAGACACCGATGATTATTTGTTTTCTCTAACTGCGGGGCATGTTGCACAAACGGTTACTGCGTTGGACCGTCTGTTATATTCTGGGGCCGAAGTGAATATGTTGGTGCGTATGTTGGATATGCATTTCAAACGGTTGTTGTCCGCAGTGGTTGATGGGCAATTACCACGATTATTTTGGAAGGTTGAAGATAAATTCCGCACCGCAATGAAAATTTGGTCTGAACCAGATATAACCGCGGTGTTGGTGCGGTTAAACGAATTAGAAAAGCAATTACGCACAACGGGTATGCCAAATGAAATACTGGTGCGTGATTTTTCATTAAAATTGGCAATGCGTGCCGCCAAAATGGCAATAAGAAAAAGGAATTAAAAATGTTGGCATCTGTATATGCACCAAAAGATTTTAAACGTCTGCGTGCATCGGGCGATTTGGTTGCACGGTGTTTTGATTTTATTTCACCGTATATCAAGGCGGGCATATCAACCGGAGAAATCGATCGTATGGTTGCCGAATTTTTAAAAGAAAACGGTGCACGTTCGTCTGATTTAGGATACCAGGGTTATCCAAAAAGTATTTGCACATCGGTTAATGATGTTATCGTGCATGGAATCCCCAGTGATGGTGTTATATTAAAAGACGGTGATATTGTTAATGTCGATTTGACTGCGGAATACAAGGGGTGGCATGGTGATGCATCGCGTATGTTTATGATTGGTAAAGTATCACCAAAGGCACGCGAATTGGTCCAAACGTGTCAAGACGCGTTAAATGCGGCAATTTCGATTTGTGCCCCGGGGGTGCCGTTGTCGGAAATAGGCAAGACGATAGAAGCGGTTGTTAAACCACATGGATTTTCTATATCGCGTGATTTTGTTGGACATGGCATTGGCAAGGTTATGCATGATGACCCCCAGATATATCATTTCTATGATAAAATGTGGGACAATGTTAAAATGGTGCCGGGTTTGGTGTTCACAATCGAACCAATGATAAATACTGGTCGGCCCGAATGTAAAATAGATGCCGATGGTTGGACCGC
>JAGCRE010000041.1 GCA_017964865.1 Alphaproteobacteria bacterium
AATTTGACCGCCCTTGTCCGCCTTCCAGCGCCATGCATAATCTAATTTTTCATTCAAAGATAAACTGTGCGGATTTATACCACGTTTTGACAAATCGCGTTCCACCAATAATTGGGTTGCGATTGACGCATGGTCGGTTCCAGGCTGCCATAAAACATCAAAACCAGCCATACGTTTATAGCGACAAACAATATCCGTCAGCACATTGTCCAATGCATGCCCCATGTGCAAATTCCCCGTTACATTTGGCGGTGGCATCATTATGCAAAATGATTTTTTGGACGAATTAACGTCATTATCCCAGAAATTATGACTATCCCAGAATTCTTGGATTCTAAGCTCAATTTCGCGTGGACTTATGTTTTTACCCAATTCTATTTTCATATTTTTACCCCAATGTGTAACAGTTTGATTGCCAAATCTTAGCATATTAAATTGAAATTTCAAGCATACAAAACAGCCCATCAACAAACTGTTGACAAACGCTTTTCTGTGCATAATCATTATTCCACAATGACAAACGAAGCAATTAGTTTATTAAGCAAAGTTGTAAAGAAACCAGAAACGGCTGTTTCTGTTAATCGTTTTGTGTTTGGCGAAACATATTCTTTCCCCGCGATAGTTGAAGTGCACAGAGACAACAATTTTGCATACATTTCCGATATTCGCAGCCTGTATGACACCAATGGCCTTGAAGATATCGATGATATGGAAAATTATCACTACACCCGTTTTTACGTTGAATGCAAGCACCAGATATCGCTTGGGATACCGTCAACAGAGTATTCGATTACTATGGACGGTTCCGAAGAACAATTATGCACATATATGATTCCAATTGGTCAAAAGCCAAAAACCAAAGAACAAAAACTTATTACTTCTTTGGTTAATAATTGTCTAAGCAAGGTTGTTCACCAGGCAAAACACGTCAAAGAATACGCAATACAATGTGCATTAATGTCTGCGAATCAAGATTTACAATATAATTAATTTTGCCCCACATGTGCCACACGACAGAACGTTACACCGTAAACTGCCACAGCCCCCGCATCGGTCAACACACGTTTTAATTCATTAAACGTTGCACCGGTTGTCATAACATCATCAACCAACAAAATCTTCTTGCCTTTTATTCTATCGGGCCGTCGCACAGTAAAAACATTTTTAATATTTGCGGCACGTTGCGATGCGGTTTTATGCCCCATATTTTCGCGATATTTACGTGATACACTGTCCAAATCTATTTTTACACCAAACGCACGTGCGATTGGGCGTGCCAGTAATGTTGCCTGGTTATAACCACGTTGATACATACGACGATTTGCCAATGGCACTGGCATAACAATATCGGGTTTAATATCTGTATCCCGCAATGCCCAAATCATTGCACGCGACATAAATTTTGCATATTGTATTCGCCCACCATGTTTATATGGCAACATTGCCATACGGGACGCATCATCATATACACACGCAGAACGAATTAAGTCTAATTCCGCCCGACCAGCGGCACATGTTGGGCACATCATATCGGGCGACAAATCAAAACTGGACGCAAACGGGAAACCACACCGCACACATTTTGCCCCGTCAATCCAATTAAAAGACGTCCAACAATCGCCACATAGTTCGCCATGTGTTTCAACACGATTATCACACAATGGACACGTTGGCGGA
>JAGCRE010000042.1 GCA_017964865.1 Alphaproteobacteria bacterium
CATTCAATTCCAAACGCACCCGAACCTGCAAACGCATCCCAAACGGTAAATTTATCGGTTGGGTCAATAATGTTCGATTCCAGCATATTAAATAACGCGATTCTTGCCCGATTTTGTGTGGGGCGTGCGGATGCCGGCAAAGATAACTTTCGCCCGCGGTATTTTCCAGAAATGATTTGCAATTTTGATTCCATACATTAAAGTTTATACTATGAGTTTTATGAAGCAAGCAATAATTTCGGCAAAAAAAGCATACAAACACGATGATGTTCCAATCGGGGCTGTGGTTGTGCGTGGTGGTAAAATTATTGCACGTGGCGAAAATATGGTCCAGAAAAAGAAAAATCCAACATTGCATGCGGAAATCGTTGCGATAAATCGTGCGTGCAAGAAATTGGGGGTAAAATTCTTGGACGATTGCGATATTTATGTAACGCTGGAACCATGTGCAATGTGTGCAACCGCTATTTCCTTTGCACGAATTCAAAATGTGTTCTTTGCGGCTGCGGATGAAAAGGGCGGGGGCATTTTATCAAATGCACGTGTTTACGATACCGATAAACACCTGTGGTTGCCGGTGGTTCGTCAGTTGCCCGAATACGCGGACGAAAGTGCGAAATTATTACGCGAATTTTTTGCTAAACGTCGTAAAAAATCATAATAATGGTTTGCCGGTCATGTCCGTCGGTTGTGGCAACCCAAGAATCTTTAACATTGTTGGTGCAATATCACTTAATCCACCATCGTGCAATGGTTGTGGGTTGTTTGATACATAAATAACATTTACCGGATTTGTCGTGTGTGCGGTATGCGGGGCATTATGTTCGTCGTCCCACATTTGTTCGGCATTTCCATGGTCCGCAGTTATCAGCAATTCGCCACCCAACTCTAAAACCGCCTGCACCAGGCGTGATAGTTGTTAGTCTAATACCTGCATCGCTGTGATTGCTGCATCTTCATTGCCTGTATGCCCAACCATATCGCCGTTGGCATAGTTCAAAATCACAACGTCATAATTGCCCAGTTGCGAAATCAATTTGTCCGTAATTTCAATCGCACTCATTTCCGGTTTTAAATCGAACGTTGCAACATCGGGCGATGGAATAAGTATTTTGTGTTCGTGTGGAAAGTCGATATTGCGTTCCGCGTCCATAAAATATGTTACGTGATTATATTTTTCTGTTTCTGCAATGCGTAGTTGCGACAGGCTATTTTGTTCAATCACATCGCCCAACGTATTTGGCACCGCGATATCATCCAGTAATGCGGGACAATGTTCATTTAACCCCTCACCATACTGGGAAAAGCAGAGCATTTCACAACCAACGTTCAACATTGCACGCACAATTTGACGTGCACGATCGGAACGATAGTTCCCAAATAAAAAGCCATCGTTTTGTGTAAGTGGTATATCGCCATCAATAACGGTTGGTTGTATAAATTCATCTCTTTCACCACGACCATATGCATCATCCAGTGCCGCATCAATTGTTGGGGCGGTGTATTTTGCAGACGCATTAACAATCGTGTTAAATGCCAGTTCTGTGCGGTCCATATTGTTATTGCGGTCCATTGTGTAATAACGACCGGTCAATGTTCCCCAAATCGCCCGCCCATCAATAAAGTATTCTGCCAATTCGCGTTTGATTTCATAGATATATTTTTTTGCACTGTGGGGTGGGGTGTCGCGACCGTCTGCAATAAAGTGAATAACAATATGCAACCCCGCATCCAGTATATATCGGGCAATTGTGATTATTTCGGCTAAATCAGAATGGACATCGCCATCCGACATCAGTCCCGCAATATGCACACGCCCACCACGATTTTTAACATTGTTGATAAATTGATTCAGGCTACGATTGTTTTCCCAATTTTCTAATTCAAATCGACGCAGAAACTGATTCACAATACGCCCGGCACCAATTGTTATGTGTCCAACCTCACTGTTTCCCATAACGCCATCGGGCAGGCCGACCGCAGAACCAGACGCATTTAACTTTGCATGCGGATATTTGGCAATCAATGAACGAAAGAACGGCATATTTGCCAATTCAACCGCGTTGTGTTCGCGTTTGCTTGATATTCCAACTCCATCCATAATACATAAAACAAGTGGTTTTGACATAAAATCCCCCGACATAATCGTTTGAACAAATGGTATCATATCTGTTTTTTGATTGCAAAACAAGAAGAAAAATAGTATATATAGAATAAAGATAAAAATAATACAAAAAGGGGAAAAAATGAAAGGAAATGTTGGAACATCTGCGATTGATGAACACATTGGACAACGCATACAATTGCGTCGTGTTATGTTGGGTCTTTCCCAGAAAGATTTGGCTGACAAATGTGGTATTTCGTTTCAACAGATTCAAAAGTATGAAACAGCGGGCAATCGTATATCGGCATCTCGTCTGTTTGATTTAAGCACGATTCTTGAAACCCCTTTCTCTATTTTCTTTCGTGGTTTGCCGGGTAATATGCCCGAACAAACACGCAGTGGTCGCCGCCCATCGCACGTATCGGACGATAATTCGTCGGACCCATTGGATAAAAACGAAACATTACAGATGATAAATCTGTATTGGCACCTGCCTGATCGTGATAAACGTGAAATGGTGTTGAAATTGTTACGAACATTAAATGGTATGGATTGATTTTTTTGAATAACGTTGGGAAACATTTCCTTGGATTAGCATAATATTTTAATCATCATTGCACATAAAACAAAACCCCGCCATTGCTGGCGGGATTTTTCCTTGTGGTTGAACTGGTGTTTTGGACATCAGTTCGTACTGACATTACAAACAACGCATTTTTCGACCATTGTCTGCAACGCTCAGTCTCTTTTCGTATACCAAACACACTTTTCTTTGTGTTTGATATACAGTGTTGGCATTAATTTACACTGTCATCGTGGACCCAGTATGTTGTACCGTTATCCTTGACTTTCAGTTTCTTGGACACGCCATCGCTCATGTTCTTTTCAGTCGTGGACATGTTGCCATAGAACGTGGTATCACCAACTTTCACATTAAATGTTTTCGTTGTTTTCTTTGTGCTACGCAGGTACAACTTTCCATCGCCTGTGTGTAATATACGTCCACAGTCACCGGCTTCATCCGCACCTGGACCATAACCGATTGTGGTTAATCCAGTCGAACATGATGTTGCCGAACCCGTTGAACCATGGGCAATCGATGACGCTGCTGCATACTTGCCCGCACCAACCGCTGTGCAAGATGTATCGTTTGCGGTCTTCAGGTAATAACCACCACTGCACGAAATCTTACAGTCGCTGCTGGCATCGTGATCTGTACGTGCTGTTCCAGTGATATGATAGTTGGTCAAGCAAGATGTACAACTGGTCGCACCGTCGGCCGAATACTTATCCGTTGCACAAATTGGACAAGTATTACTCGATTTATACGAACCCGCCAAACATGTGCCAACCGAACACAGATTCGACATAGTGTTATTACTGCTGTTCCAACTTGGTGTCGCCCATGCCTTCAAGTTTGCAATTGATGAACAAGACGTCGCACATGTTGTATTTGCATCTGTATTAAATGCTGTTCCGGTTCCTGATGTTGTCTTGCCACCCGGACATGCAGTACAGCTTGATGCTCCCGCCGAACTGTACGAACCCGTTACACATGCCGTTTGTGTCAATGCATCTGCCGGTGAATAATAACCCGCTGTTGTATTGGTGCAAACCTTACCCTTCATACAATCAACACCAGTGCAATTGGCAGCCTGAGTATTTCCGCCGACCCATTCTGGTGTGCTTTCCAGTGTGTCATATTTACCCGCCGCACATGCCGTTGCACGTTGTGTATAACATCTAGTATAATCAGACGATGTGGTATCATAGTGGCAATATATATTATAATTTCCGTCATCATCGTTATCATAAAAGTTTGTAATACAACCAGTAACACTATTATGTGGTCCTGTATTACCACTACCCCACCAACCACTATATGATTTTACACGACTTGCATATGCACTGGAACTTGCTACCGCTGGACAGACCGAACAACTTGCCGCACCACCTGTTGATTCTGTATATGTTGGACGACCAGTTGTGCTGTCGGACGTGCATTGGCCACATGCCGCTCCACTGACACTGTCGGATGTGCTGGTTGGGGTCGCTGTCTTGGCACCACCCGCACAGAAATAACCCGCGGTTATGTTGCTGCAACTTGTCGCACCAGATGTAGAACTGTATTTACCACCGGCACATGTGTTGCGAACACCACTTGCACAATAATATCCTGCGGTACACTGTGATTGACCCGTACACAGATTGTTACTGCCGTTGCATCCGGTTGAATAGTAACCACTGCTGACCGTTGAACAACTGCTTGCACCGGCACCACTGAACGAATTACGTCCACTGCATCCACCACATGCCGCACCGCTGACACTGTCACTTGAGCTGCTTGGGGTCGCTGTTTTTGCACCACCCGCACAGAAATAACCCGCGTTTATATCACTGCAAGTGCTGGTTGTGGTATGACCCGAACCATCATAGTAAATGTTTGCTGTGGATGTGCTGTATTTACCACCTGGACATGCACTTGCACCCGCCTTGGCTGCAGATACATATTTACCCGCCACCAATGTCAGATAACAGTTGTTGATTGTCGTTGTCCCAGTCGCACTGTTTGGATATGCATTCGGGCAAGAATTCAAACCAAAGTTCGTTGTATGAACCGTTGATTCATTACTGCTGTTGCATTCCACACGTTCTTTGCCTGGGCAATATGAACCAGCTGGACATTGTTTTGCATCCTGATAGTATGCGTAACTACCACAAGAATCTTTGGATGTCAGATAATATCCTGCATGTGCATCTGTCCACTTGTGCCATACATATACATCGTACTTTTGACTTGATGTATTATATGTTGCATGTTCGTTTGCTTTACCGCGTGTTCCGGACAACCAGTTCTGCACTTCGCACTGTGTTATGGCGGTTGCACCAGTCTTGCTTACAGCATTGGTACTGGTTACACTGTTGCCATCATAAAGTGCACTGTTGAACGTTGTCTGCTTATGATCTGCCGCTGTTGGACATGCCGAACAAGATGTATTGCCCGTTCCAGCCGCATATGTGAACCCTGTACATGATGCACATGCACTGGATGCACTGCTGCCGGTGTTCGCGTTTGCCGTTCCGGCCGCACATGCTGTACGTCCACCCGTTGTTGAACGACCACTGACACTGCCACCCTTGTAAATCGTGCTGCCACCGGCACAATAACCACCCGCGGCACACGTTACTTGACCCGCACCAGCAGTTGCAACATAGTTACCAGCCGTCGTTGTCAAATAACAATCATTCGCATCGTCTTGACCTGTTGATGCACTGCTGTATGGCGATGTGCACGCTGTCCGGCCACCGGTACTGCCATAATACACTTTGACTGAACCTGGGCAATAACCGTTTGCAGCACATGTTACCTGGTTTTCATTTGCCGTAGCGACATATTTCGTCGCACTGGTATTCAAATAACAATCTGTTGTCGCATCACGTCCACTATCTGACTTTGTATATTCACTCTTCAGGCTGCTACAAGCCAAACAAGCGCTGCTTGCCGTACTTCCTGTGTTCGGGTTGTATGTTCCATCGCCACATGATGTACATGCACTGCTGCTGGTACTGCCAGTATTCGCGTTATATGTTCCCTTGCCACACGCTGTCCGACCACCCGTTGTTGGATGACTGTCGCTGTGTGTACCACCATAATAGATGTTTGCTGTACTTGTGCAATAGCCACCGGCCGCACATGTTACCGCACCACCACCGGCACTGGCTACATAGTTACCCGCTGTTAATGTCAAGTAACAGTTATTAACCGTTGTCGTTCCAGCCGTACTCTTGGTGTACTTATTGCTTGTACCACTTGAGCACGTTGAACAGGCATTACTATTCTTATAACTGTTCGCAGCACATCCCGAACTCTTGATTGTGCAAAGATTCGATACAGTGTTTGCAGACCATGATGGTGTTTCCCAACCGTCTGAACCACTGCGGACATTTGCACTGTTCGAACAAGTCGTTGCACAGGTTGTTGCTGCATCAGTATTAAATGCTGTACCTGTTCCAGATGTTGTTGTTCCAACTGGACACGCAGTACATGTTGACGAACCTGTCGAACTATAAGAACCAGTTGTGCATGCTGTCCCAGTATAGGTCGCAGTTCCACCATCTGTGTTATAGTAAATGGTTCCTGTGCTTGTGCAGTACTTACCAGCACTACAGTTGCTCGCACCGGCTCCGGCACTCGCTACCTGTTGACCCGCTGTCAACGTCAGGTAACATTTACCGACACTGGTTGCACCAGCTGCAGATTGCGTGTACTTGCTGTTC
>JAGCRE010000043.1 GCA_017964865.1 Alphaproteobacteria bacterium
AAACGTGTTGCGTTGGATACATATCGTGCACAAAAACGTGGGGGCAAGGGACGTAATGCCATGACCACCAAAGATGATGACTATGTTGTTAACGTGTTTGTTGCGAACACTCACACACCATTGTTATTCTTCTCGTCCAAGGGGTTGTGCTATAAATTGAAAACGTATAAGTTACCAGAAGCGGCCGCTGCGGCCAAGGGTCGTCCGTTGGTGAATTTGTTGCCATTGGAAAACGGCGAAACAATCACTGCGATTTTGCCAGTGCCCGAAGAAGTTGTTCAACGTGTGCAACAAAGTGGACGTGAACATTTCTTGATGTTTGCAACAAGTTCTGGGACAGTGCGTCGCAATCGTATGTCAGACTTTGATTCAATTCGTGCCAATGGAAAAATTGCAATGAAATTGGACGATGGCGAAAGTTTAATTTCTGTATTACCATGCACCGAAGATCAAGATGTATTCTTGGCCACATATCGGGGCAGATGCATACGATTCCCAGTGAACGAAATTCGTATCTTTGCAGGACGTAATTCAACGGGTGTTCGTGGGTTGAACTTGGGCAAAGACGATAAAATTATCGGTATGGCAATGCTGAATCATGGGGAAACAGATTCTGCGGTGCGTGCCGCGTATATTAAACAGAGTCGTGCCGCACGTCGTGCCGCAACGGGAATCGAAGAAGAAGCAGACGCAGAAGAAGAAACAACCGATTTGGTTCTGGATGATGCGAAAATGGCAGAATTGGCCAAAAACGAACAGTTTATTTTGACGATTTCTGAAAACGGTTTTGGAAAACGCACATCGTCGTATGAATATCGTATAACACATCGTGGTGGTTCGGGATTTGCGAACATTAAATTGGGTGGTAAAAATACCGCTGTTGCAGGTTCGTTCCCAGTGGATGATAATCACGACATTATCATGGTAACCGACGGTGGAAAAATTATTCGCACACCGGTCGCGGATGTTCGTATTGCGGGTCGTGCCACTGCGGGTGTAACACTGTTCAGATTGGCAGAAAACGAAAAGGTTATGTCGGCAATTTCAATCGAACGCGAAGATGATTCAGCGGACGAAGTTGTTGCAGAATCAACCGAACCAACACCAACCGAAACGGTTGCGGAATAATAAACTGGGGGCGAAATGGACGGCGAATTCTTTATTTCGATAAACGAGGTTGCAAAACGGCTTTCTGTGCCGGCACACACACTGCGTTATTGGGAAAAGCAATTTCCAACCGCAATTCGCCCAACAACTGGTGCGGGTGGTCGTCGTTACTATCGGGCAGAAACGGTTGAAAAATTGGGGGTTATCAAAGACCTGTTGTATGTTCGTGGTATGACAATTGCTGGGGTGAAAAAATTAATACACGATGGCGAATTACCACGCTCGGCGGGTGATTCTGTTGTAAAAACCACAACACCACAACCACGTGTCCAGGTGCAACAACCACAACAATTTCAACCAAACACAATTACACCAACACCACAACCGGTATTACGTGATATTTCCAATGATATTGAAACGGCGATATCACTACTAAATACCGCACGCGAAATTTTAACAACTGTGTAAATACGTGTTTGTAACTGGTCGTGTTTCGTGATATAATTACCGAATAAAAACAAGGGAGTTTTTTATGGCAGATATTGTAAATGATCGTGTGAATGAAGCACAAGCACTTTTAAAAAAACGTGCCGACAAATTGGAAAGTTTGATTAAAAAAACCAAGGGTAAAAAGGTACCTAAACAGTTTTCGGAAGGTATGAAATTGGTTGCCGATTTAATATCTAATGAAGCACAATTAATAGATAAAATGGTATTTGATGTGCCTACAAATGCTTTGGAACAAATGCGTAATTTGCAACTTGTCACCGGCGGAATGAACGAAACACCAACCGAACATTTAAAGAGTATGACTGGGACAATAGATGGGATGTTGGAAATCTTGGAAGATATGACAAGATAATAAAACACCGATTGCATTTAATTATGAAAAAGTTTGTGTTATGCACATTGTTGTTGTTTATGCCATTGGTTTCGTTTGCGGAAAATGTTCCCAACGCGTCCAATGATGCAGATACATGGAAATACTATATCGCGGCAGAT
>JAGCRE010000001.1 GCA_017964865.1 Alphaproteobacteria bacterium
ATCGTCCAAAGCGTCGTTTTTGGAAACATCCGTCCGAATTATTTGGTTATCGCATAATAAAATCGATATTGTTTTTTGTTCCCCTGCCCGCGTTGTCGTGGTTGGGCGGTGCGGTTTTGGGTGCGGTTGGTCCCCATATTCGTGTTCGCCAGGATGCAATGCGAAAGAATCTGGAAATGACCATACCAGAATGTGCAAATGATAAATTTATGAAACGCGTTTGGAACAACTGGGGGCGTGCATTTGTCGAAGGTCTGAAATTCCCTGCGTATTGCAAGAATATGAATACATATGTTACGTTCCGCAACAAAAACAAATTGTATGAACACCCGCAATTTTTACTGTCGATACCGCATTTTGGTTATATGGGGTTAATGGCATTGGGATTCCGCAACAGCGGGTTAAGATTGACGGTTACATATAAAAAGGCGGTCAATCCATTAACAAATGATATATTACTGGAAAACTATGGTTATGGTAATGTGCCCGAGGCAACATATGTTCCCGTTGGTAATGCAATTCCAATGATACGTGCAATAAAAAATGGCGAAATTTTAACGGTCAATTCTGATCAACGTGTTCATGGCACGCCATATATCGATTTTATGGGGGTTCCGGCACGCACATCAACCGGAATTGCACGATTGGCACGCCAGTTTAATTTGCCGATTTTAATTGCACACGTTGAACGCACACGTGGTTTTCGTCATGAAATCGTATTTGATGAATTTGTAAATGTTCCACATACCGATGATGCACAAGCCGACGAAATAAACGGTATGAAATTAGTGAACGAAGCGATGGGACGCGTTATAAAAAACAAACCTGATGAATATCTGTGGATACACAGACGTTGGTCATAAAACAGAAGAAGTGAAAAAATGGCAAAATTGAAAGAAAAATTAAAAATCTTTTTATTTGGCAACAAAAATGACAAAGAAGAAGACCGCGTAAAATGGTCTCTGTATTGGCGTGTATGGCGTGAAATTGGTGTTCCACAATTAAAGTGGTTAATTGCCGGTATCATCGCAACCATATTGGCGGCGGGTGCCGAAGCATACACAATCACCCTGGTGCAACAGGTGGTAGACAAGGCTTTTATTGAAAAGTCTATGGCCGCGATATACTTCCTGGGGGTGCAAATTATAATTGCATATGGATTAAAGGGCATTTTCACATATGCCAAATCACTCATTATGTCCAAGGGTGGATTAATCGCATATGCACGTCTGCAGAATCGTATTTACAAACATATGATTCATATGAACCTTGCCCGGTTCTATGGCGACGGTATGGGCAAAAACCTGAATTACTTTTCTGTCCAGGCGGGTGCGGTATTATCGCTGGTTACAACCGCGGTGGTCCAATTTATTCAAAACATCGCGACACTTGTAATGACACTGGCATTGATGGTTTACTATGCCCCGCAAATGTGCGTCGTATTATTGTTCTTGGTGCCGGCATTATTATTGCCAATGGTGTTGATTATGCGTCGCAAACGTAAACTGTCGCGTCGCGGATTTAAAATTGCAAATGAAGTTTCCCAGTGCTTGAATCAAACACTGCGTGGAATTAAAACAATTCAATCGTTTGCCACCGAAGAACGTGAACAGAAAAACTTTTCACACGTTCTGGAACAATCAAACATTAATGCATACAAGGCAACCCAGGCCAGTGCTCTGCGTTCACCATTAATGGAATTTATGATTTCCATTGGTTTGTGCATCGCAATGATTATGGGCGGTCACTTTATTACCAGTGGCGCAATCACAACCGGTGATTTCACTGCATTCTTGCTGGCACTGACCGCGGCATACAAACCCGCAAAAAGTATTACTGGAACGGGCGAATCTATGCAACATGGTATTTTGGCCGCAGAAATCTTGTTCGAATTTTTGGACAGCAAACCCGACATTATGGATTCAAAAGATGCAAAAACACTTACTGCGAAAAATCTGTCTGTGGATTTCGACCATGTTTCATTTGAATATAACCCGAACGAACCAGTATTACGCGATATAAACTTTCATGTTCCAGCGGGGACCGTATGTGCGTTTGTTGGTGAATCGGGTGGCGGAAAAACGACTATGTTTAATTTGATTCAGCGATTCTATGAACCACAATCTGGGAAAATCGCAATCAATCGCACAGATATCAAGAAATACACATTACAATCGTTACGTCAAAACATATCCGAAGTTTCACAAGATGTGTTCTTGTTTAATGACACGATAGAGGCAAATATAAAATACGGCAAACCAGATGCCACCCATGAAGAAGTCGTTGCCGCAGCCGTAGCGGCCAATGCACACGATTTTATTATGGAATTCCCAGACGGCTATAATTCCCCGGTTGGCGAAGGTGGTGGTATGCTGTCTGGCGGGCAAAAGCAACGCGTTGCGATTGCACGTGCAATACTTAAAAACGCACCTATCTTGTTGCTGGACGAGGCCACATCAGCATTAGATACACAAAGTGAGAAATTGATTCAAGCGGCATTAAAAGATTTGATGGTTGGTCGCACAACATTTGTTATTGCCCACCGTTTATCAACGATTTTGGATGCCGATATGATTTGCGTTGTCAAAGACGGTTGCATTATCGAAAGTGGCACCGATGCCGAATTGTGCGAATTGAATGGCGAATATAAAAAACTGCGTGATATTCAGTTCAAAACCAAGGGCAAAAAATCGTAATAAAAAACGGGGCAAACGCCCCGCTTTTTATTTTACCGTCAATTCTTTGCCATGGGTGTCAACATATACCGTTCCACCATCAACAACCGCCCCGGACAAAATCAAATCAGCGATTTTATCTTCAACCGCGGACGTGATAAGCCGCTTTAATGGTCTTGCGCCGAACACAGAATCATATCCATTATCCGCCAACCATTTGATGGCGTTTTTGGATATATCCAGTGTAATGCGACGTTCTGCCAATCGTTTTTCAAGATTATGAATTTGAATCTTTACAATATCGGACATAACATCACGTCCCAACGCATTAAAGAACACAATTTCATCGATACGGTTTATGAATTCTGGACGGAAACGTTTCCGTACCGCATCCATATCTGGCAAATTGCTTGTCATTATGATAATCGTGTTTGTGAAATTCACAAC
>JAGCRE010000044.1 GCA_017964865.1 Alphaproteobacteria bacterium
ATACCACTGCTGATAGATTTTTCTTTATTAACCTTGGCCTTGATTATTTCGCCCGTATGATATACGTGCGTTCCGCCGCACAATTCACACGAAACATCACCTGCAGTTATTACCTTGACCGTATCGCCATATTTTTCACTGAACAATGCCATTGCACCACGTTTTTTAGCCTCGTCCAAAGACATTTCTTCGTGTTTAACCGGCATATCTGCGGCAATCCATTTATTCACTAATTCTTCGACCGCGGTTTTTTCTTCCGCAGTCATCGCACGACCAAAACTGAAATCGAAACGCACAGAATCTGGCGAAACCTTGGACCCACGCTGTTCGACATCATCATTTAATACCTGTTGCAATGCTGCTTGTAATAAATGCGTTGCGGTGTGAGCACGTGCAGTTTGCTGGCGTGTTGATTCGTTTATCAATGTTGTAACAACATCGTCCACAGACAAATCGGCAACCAACGTCCCCTTGTGCACAACGACATTATCAACACGATTCGTTTCACTGACATTTAAAACTGGTGTGCCATCACGCAAAATTGTTCCCATATCACCAACCTGGCCACCCTGGGTGCCATAGAAATTTGTTTTATCCAACGCAACCTCTACTTCGTCCCCCGCAGCCGCAGACTTTACAAATTCACCGTTTTTCAAAATTGCCAAAACATGCGATTGCATATTTACATCTGGGGCATATTTCGACGAATCGTCTGTTGCGGGCAGACTTTGCGATTCCCATAATGTGCGGGTTCCCTTGGTATCTGCACGCGAACGTTCTTTTTGTTCCGCCATAGACTTTTCAAACCCGGCAACATCAACCGCAATGTTTTTATCACGCAAAATCATCTGGGTTAAATCAAGCGGAAAACCATATGTATCAAACAGTTTAAACGCAACATCGCCCGGCAATACACCATTGTTAACCTTTGGCAATTCGGCATCTAATAATTTCATACCGTTCTGCAACATATCTGCAAATGCGTTTTCTTCGTTTTCAATAATTTCAACAACACGTTTTTCATTTGCCGCCAATTCCGGATACGCACCACCCATCTGGGCCACCAATGCCGGATACAGTCTCGACAGCAACGCCCCGCGATGTCCCAGTAATTGTCCATGTCGCATTGCACGACGCAAGATTCGACGAATCACATAACCACGATCGGTATTTGATGGTATAACACCGTCGGCAATTGCGAATCCAACCGAACGCAAATGGTCGGTAATAACCTTGAACGACGTAACATTTTCAGCCGTTTCACGCACCCCTGTAACATCACTGACCGCGTGTTTTAACGCAACGAATAAATCGGTGTCGTAATTGTCGGTTTTACCCTGCAGAATCGCAGCAACACGTTCCAGCCCCGAACCCGTATCAACATTTTGCTTTGGTAATGGGGTTAAATTGCCGTTTGCATCGCGGTCGAACTGCATAAACACGTCGTTCCACAATTCGACATAACGACCACCGTCTTCATCCGGTGAACCTGGCAAACCGCCTGGCAAATCTTCGCCCATATCATAGTGCATTTCTGTACATGGCCCACATGGTCCGGTATCGCCCGCCGACCACCAGTTATCTTTATCACCCAACCGAATTGCATCTTTACCGGCAACCTTTTTCCATATTTCGGTTGCTTCGTCATCGGACACGTGTGTTGTAACAACGATGCGATTCGGATCAAGTTTAAATACATTTGTTAATAAATCCCACGACATTGCGATTGCTTCGTCTTTGAAATAATCGCCGAACGACCAATTCCCCAACATTTCAAAGAACGTATGATGACGTCCGTCAAAACCAACATCTTCTAAATCATTATGTTTTCCACCGGCACGAATACATTTTTGAACGTCGGCAACACGTGGTGCAAATGCGGGCTCGACCCCCTGTAAAATACCCTTCCAGGGGACCATACCAGCAACAGTAAATAATAATGTTGGATCGTTTGGTATCAACGACGCAGACGGCACAATTTTATGCCCATGCGATTCAAAGTAACCTAAAAACGCTTTACGTATATCATCATATGTCATATTTGTTTCCTTAACTTATTTAATGTTGTGCAATTTTACCCGCAATAAATATCACTTGCAATCTAAAATTGCAAGCCACCCCAAAAATATGATATAATGTCAAGACAAAGGGAACATATATAATATGAAGAAAGGTCTGTTATATTCCATTGTTGCATTGGCGGCGATAATTATCGTGGCCAGTTTTAATATGCAAATTGGAAATATGACACCGCAAGATTCCACTGTCAACATTGCCCAAGAATTATATGTATGTCCGGTTGCAAACCCCGCATGGGATTCGGTATCACAATCATTGCACCCGTTTATTAAATGGATAATGGCCGGGTTCTTTTTTGGTCCGGTATTGTTAATCTTTGGTTGGGGCTGGCAATTATATCAAAATTTATTATCAGACAAATTCAAACGCGAATCTTTTAAAAACATTTGGGCATTTACTAAGTTTGGTTTTTGGGCATTGGTAATTGTGATGTTGTTATTGGTTACACCCAAT
>JAGCRE010000045.1 GCA_017964865.1 Alphaproteobacteria bacterium
AAAACCCGGTCCGGCAACATTTGCGTCGGCAACAAAATCCAATTCGGCCAATTTACCAACCAATTCATTTGCCAATTCGCGTGGGTTTTTGCCGGCACTTTTTGCCATAACCATTGCGGCAATTGTTGCAAAATCGCCAAATTCACGATTGCGTGGCGATTCCAGGTTGACGTTCATACCCAACTTTTCATTTACTTTTTCAGATACATATTTATAAAGATTCATTTTTTATAACCCCATACAATTAAATCGGTAATACAACACGCACACGCAGACCGCCCATATCACTGTTTTCCAGGAATATCTGGCCACCATGATTTTCAATGGCCGTCTGGGCAATCGACAACCCCAAACCTGTTCCACCAGTGTCCGCCCCACGTGCATCATCCAAACGGACAAACGGACGCATTGCATCGGCTTTTTTATTGTCTGGGATACCTGGACCGTCATCTTCAATAATGATTTCGACCTGGTCTTCGGTGTCGTGTTCGGTTATTTTGATTGTTGATTTAGCATACCGGGCTGCGTTTTCAATAATGTTTGCAAACGCACGTGCCAACGCCATTGGGCGGGCATAGAACTGGGCCGGGGTATCTGGAAAATCGGTAATAATTTCTTTGTTCGGTGCCGCATCGCGGGCGGTGCGTATCAACATAGATGTTAATTCGGTAACCTGCTCTATTTCTGGCATTTCACCGCGGGCAAACGCCAAATAGCCGTTCACCATTTCCGTCATACGGTCGATATCGCGTAACAAATCGTCGGGTTTAGCATCGCCAGATTCGACGGCAATACGCATCCGGGCAAGCGGTGATTTCAAATCGTGACTGACCGCATTTAACATATCTGTTCTGGTGCGATTATACCGATCCAGGCGTTCTTTCATTGTAATCATTGCTGTGGCGGCTTCGCGAATTTCACGTGAACCTGATGGCTTGAAACCGGGGGCATCCAAACCGCGACCAAACCGATTTGCCGCTTTGGCGATGGCACGAATGCTGCGTGTATGGGCAATCAAAAATGGCGTAACCAGAATACCAACGATTAACAATGAACCAAATAACCAGATTAAGAAAACCTCTGTGCTGGTGGAATATATGCGGTGCATAGATGTGCTAAATGTTACAATTTTGTCGTTGTTTGTTGGAACATCGATAAATACCAAACGCTTTCCGCGGTCAATATCTATGTTTGCACGCTGGGACAGTCTGTATTTTAACTGGGACGATAATGGACCGGCCTCAATTGCATGGTTGTTATCATGACGTGGTCGTTTTAATTCGTCATGCACCGAAACATTGACCCCTGTTTCGCGTGACATTGTGGCCAAGGCGTTTTCATCACCTTCGTTCACAAATTTCATCATTGTAGAAATTTCGCCCGCCAATGAACGTGCCATTGTTGCATGAACGCGATCCCAGTGATTATCAAAAAACACACTGGCAACAATGGTTAATGCAATTACCAACGGCACTAATATTAATAAAATCGTCCGGGCAAGAAAACTGCGTGGCGTTAACTTCATTTTAATCACCTTTGTATGGTTTTATTCGTGCGTGGTTTGGTCAATAAGTTTATAGCCATGCCCACGAACGGTTATTATATCTAAATTAGATAATACACCATTTAATTTCGCACGCAAGCGTTTTGCGACCATTGGTGATGCCGGGGCAATATTGCCGATTGGCGACGTTAACATTTGTAATAACTTCTTTTCTTCGCCCGACAGCATAAATATACGTGCATTTTTTGGTGAATCACCAATAAAAAATTCATTGTCTGCGAATATTAAACCATGTGGCATCGTTGATACAGACTGTGAATTTTTAAGAATATTGTTCAGTCGCAATACTAATTCGCGTAATTGAAATGGTTTGCCCAGATAATCGTTTGCACCAACCGACAGACCCGCAATAGAATTTTCCGCCCCCGTCATCGCAGTCAGCATTAAAACCGGGGTCATATCACCGCGTGCCCGTAAATCGCCCAAAAACGTCAGGCCATCAATACCCGTCATCATACGGTCCAAGATAATTCCGTCAACACGAATACGGGCCATTATGTTGGCTGCGTCTTCGGCAGATGTTGCAGAAATAACATTGAAACCTTCGCCCCGCAATCCACGTGCAATTGCACTGTTTAACACATTATCGTCATCAACAACAAGAATTGTCTTATTCATTTGTTATTTTTGTAATGGTTCAACCGCGTATTCGCCCGGCTGGATTGTTTGCATGGCTGATTCATCGGTATCACCGTCCAGAACGGTGCGGAAACGCATGCCAGCGGTCGTAAATTCTGTTTTGAATAAAGCGTATCCAGTGCCACCGCCAGTGGTTGGACCCTGCATACCCAATGAATAATATCCACCCAAGATGCCATAGTCTAAATCGATATAATCGATACTGACCAGCAATGAAACGTTGCTGCGGCCGTCACTTGTCATATTGCACGAAAATTCGCGATTTGACAAAGTTGCCTGGGAATTAATTGGAACGACAATATCCATAATTGTTGGTTCACATGTGCGTGCAACACCGTTCACCAAGAATTCATAGGTCATACCAACAACGGCCTTGGACAGACCGGTTGAAACGTTAACCTGGGAAATTGTTGCCTTTGGTATTTTAACCAATGCGTTTGCAATGCCACTGCGGACCGGGAAAGAAATGCCCGATTGCAAACAGTCACGTGAAAACGGGTCTGCTTCACATATATATACACGCGAATGTGCGTTCATCATAAACATATTGGCAAGGCTGTTGAATAAAAACGTGCGTGTAATACGGTCGTTCAATTTTGTGCAACCGAAATTACGGCAAATAATCATTGGACGGTCGGCAAAAGTTACCCCGGGATGACGTGTAACTTCGGCCTGACGCGTGTCAACAATGTTCTGATCGTAATTCAAACTGTCGGCACGTTGCATAAATTCAGATTCTGGAATAAAGTTCGGGTCATCTGGGTATGCATAGTATGATTGAACCGGTGTTTCGGTGTAAATTGTTTGAAAATTTTCATAAACTTGCGTTTCCGCAGCATATGCATTAATTGCACAGAAAGCCGTTAAAACCGCTATAAAATGTAGTTTGGACATGGCAAAACCTTTTATCTCTCAGGCAAAGTTTAGAACAATTATGGGCTTTATGTCAAAACAAAAATTTTTATTGAAAATTGGGTAATGTTTGTTCTATAAATACGACATAATGGAAAAGTAGCAATACCAGGAAGGTGTAAAATGGTTGATATTATAATTACTGGCGAAGCGGGTAAATTACACGCTGTCTATCACAAATCAGATGAACCTGCGGCACCGTTGGCGGTTGTGCTGTCGGGAAATCCACGTCAAAAGCATCATATGAATGACCGTGTTTCGTATGCAATGTTTCGTGCATTTATGGATATTGGTTTTTCGGTTGTGCGGTTTAACTATCGCGGTGTTAATGATTCCGAAGGGGCACTTGGCACCACAAGTGAGAATATGTTAGATATCGCAACGGTAATTGACTGGATTCAAAATAAAAACGAAGACAGTGATAAAATCTGGCTTGCGGGGCATGGTTTGGGTGCGTGGTATGTATTACAAGCAATGATGCGTCGGCCAGAGGTGTCGGGTTTTGCACTGGTATCACCAGATTCTTCAATATCGGACTTTGCGTTCTTGTCGCCACGACCAAATCGCGGATTGTTACTCCAGGGGGCCGCAGAACCAGACGATGCCAAAGATTTTTCAACACACCTGACCCAGGTATTAAAGAAACAGGCACAAATCAAATTGGAAACGATTCGTGTTAAAAATGCAGATGCAGAATATTCACAACCGGCGGATTTACGTCAAATGTATAATGATTTAAAGGCGTATGTCGGTCGAGAAAATGCCGAAGACAAGTTGTTGTAATATGAACCAAAACGAAAGATTTTTAGATCCAACAATTCCAGATGAAATGGCGGCGACGATTCGTCCCAAAACTTTGGCGGACTTTATTGGTCATGAAAGTTTGAAACAAAACCTGTCGGTGTTTATTGCCGGGGCACGTTCGCGTGGCGAGGCAATGGACCACGTGTTGCTTTATGGCCCCCCGGGATTGGGAAAAACAACACTGGCACACATTATTGCAAATGAACTGGGGACAAATTTCCGCACAACAGCGGCCCCAATGTTAACCAAACAAGGTGATTTGGCAGCAATTTTGACGACGCTGGAACCAATGGATGTTTTGTTCATTGATGAAATTCATCGTTTGCCAACCGCTATTGAAGAAGTTTTGTATTCCGCAATGGAAGATTTCAAATTGGACATAATGCTGGGCGAAGGTCCGTCGGCAAAAAGTGTTCGAATTGACCTGCCCCCGTTCACGTTGGTGGGTGCGACAACACGTACCGGGTTATTGTCGAATCCGTTGCGTGACAGATTTGGAATCGATTTGCGTTTGTCTTTTTATTCGCCATCTGATTTGGCAAAAATTATAAAACGCAGTGCGGGTATTTTAGGAACAGAAATTGATGATGATGCGGCATTAAAGTTGGCACACAGTTCACGTGGCACACCACGTATCGCGAACAGATTGTTAAAGCGTGCACGCGATTTTGCGGCGGCAACCAAGACGGCAAAAATCACATTGGACACCGTTAAAACCGCCCTTTTCCAGTTACACATTGACGCGTGTGGTTTGGATGAAATTGATCGTGAATATATGACGGTTATTATTCGGCACTATGCTGGTGGGCCGGTTGGAATTGATAATTTGGCGGCGGCATTGTCGGAACCCGCAGACACAATCGAAGATGTTATTGAACCATACCTGATGCAACTTGGGTTCATACAACGCACACCGCGTGGACGTATTGTAACCGAAATGGGGTACGAGCATTTGGGACTTAAAAAATGACAGTTGCAAAAAATTTAACTGATTTCTTTACAATATCGGAACGACTGGAATGTGAACCACGTTTGACCCGTATGTCAAATGGTGGTCCCCAGGCGGTTGCGTCGCATTCGTGGAATATGATTATGATGGCGATTGCATTGCGGCCCCATCTTAAAAATCCCGTTAATATGGAAAGCGTTATGGAATTGTGTGCCATCCATGACTTGCCCGAAGCGATAGCCCACGATGTCCCATTACACGAACAGACAGACGAAATCAAAACGCAAAAGCATAATGATGAAGAAAATGCTGTAAATTCAATCAATAATTTATTGCAAGACGAACATATAATTGCCCGGTTTAATGAATATGAATTACGTGAATCACCAGAATCCAGATTGGTAAAATTATTGGATGTTTTGGATACAGGGGTCCAACATTTGTGTGCCAAAGATTTGTCATACGTTGGCACGTTTCGTGATAATTTTTATTGGAAATTATTCTTTTCAGATTCTTTTGCATCTGCTTTTGATTATGAACCGATATTGCGGGCGGTTTATGACGAAATTCGGGAACGTGTAAAATCGCGTTTGAAACAAGAATTAGGTATTGATGCAACAATTTTTATGGATAAAAAATGAAGATATTTAAATTTCCATTTTCAATCGCCTATTCCGACACTGATGCCGGTGGAATTGTTTATCATGGGCGGTATATTGAAATTGCCGAACGGGCAAGAATGGATATGATGCGTGGTATCAAATTGCCCAAAGATGATAAAGGTTTTGTCGTTCGGGAACTGCGTATTAAATATATTGTCCCGTTACAACTTGCCGATGATATTATTGTCGAAACAGAAATAACAAAGGTCGGTGGGGCATCGATGGATTTGCAACAAAAGTTCGTGCATGATAACACGATTTGTGCTATAATGGACATCAAAGTGGCTTATATTGGTGCCGATATGCGTGCAAAACGAATACCGGAATCTGTATTGGGTCATCTGGATTCATAAAACAAGGAAAGGTTTTCAAAATGAACAGTTTTTCTATGTGGTCGCTGTTTACCAGCGATTTTGTAACGGCAATTGCGTCAATTGTATTGGTTGTGTTTAGTGTAATGTCATGGGCGGTTATTATTGAAAAAATTCGTCTGTTTCGTGCCGTAAAGCGTAACAAACCAACGGGCGATGCAGATAAAGTGATTGTGCCGTATGATAAAAATTTATGGTTCTTGGCAATGGTTGCGGGCGTGTCAACGTTCATTGGTTTGTGTTGAACCGTATGGGGCGTTATGGATTCTTTCGCGGCAATTGGACTTAACCAATCGGTCAGTATTGGTGTTATTGCACCGGGTTTAGCGACCGCGTTGGGAACGACTGCACTGGGACTGGTTGCCGCAATACCTGCGGCCATTGGATACCAGGTGTTCACCAAAAAAAGCGATGATTTGTATAATGATTTAGGTGGGAAATAATATTATGTCCAGATTCAGACACAGTATGGATACCTTGATTCAATTAACACCAATGATTGATGTTATGACGGTGTTGTTGGCGGTGTTTATGGTTACAACCCCAATGATGACGAACGGTATCAATTTGGACCTGCCCAGTGCGGGTCATTCGGCATTAAATGGAACCGACCACGCAATTCAAATAAGTGTCAATGCCAATGGTGAATACTTTTTGAATGAAATGAAGTTGGATGTTGATGATGTTGTAAAACGTGCAATCGCGATGCGTGGCGAAAATCCGCAATTATCAATAATGATAAACGGTGATAAACATGCGGATTATGGTGCGGTTATGGTTGTTATGGGCAAATTAAAAGATTCTGGGTTCCAACGTGTGGGCTTGCGAACAAAAGCAGAAAAATAAAGTGCAAAGTTCAAATAAGCAGTTTGATTTAGAAAATTTTTTGATGTCTTTGATTGGGCATCTTGTTTTGATTGCTGTAATGGTTACGTCATTTGCGGTTTTGGTTAATCGGGCAATGCTGGTTGCACCCGATCGAATTGAAATTATGGAAATCGATTTAAGTAATGTCAATGTGTCGGCGGACGATACGAAACTTTATAATACAAACCTACCAGAAAAACAGGATATTGATAAAAAAGAAAAAGAAGAACCCAAAGTGGCCGAACCGAAAAATGAATCGGAAAAACCGATTGAAACACCATCGTTGATGGAACCGGAATCTGATAAGAAAGATGATGACAAACCCAACGAAGAAAAGAAAGAACCGGAACAGATTGCCCCAAAGAAAAAGACGGTAATTCGTGTTAATCGTGAAAGCGTTTCGTTAAATCGAACGTTAAATGTTTCGACGATTGATGCATTGCGGGTCGCGATGACGCGTTGTTGGGTAATTGATAAAAATCGCCCAGATATTTCGGATATTCGTGCGGTTGCTCATTTGACTATGCGTAAAAACGGAACGGTGCGTGATGTGTGGTTTGAATCGGCAGCACGGGCCGAAACAGATCTGGCATTTGCGTATGTGTTGGATACGATACGTGCGGCAATAGATACCTGTCAACCGTTACGTATGTTGCCAGCAAACGATTTTGCAAATTGGGAAAAGATTCAGTTGACCTTTTACCCAACAAGTGGCAAAGTTATGTAATGTATGGGGGGGCAATAAAGAACAAAACAAACAAAGGGTGCCCCGATGTCTGATAATATTTCTAAATACTTTTCTGAAAATTGGTATGAAGCAACCGAGAAGTTTCGTTACAATGCGTCCAATGTTGGGACGTTGTATTGGTATTTATCTGACAAAACCCAGTATGATATTCCATACGTTATGATTGGAATTGGTCGGCACAAGGTTGTTATCAATTCGGGCGTTCATGGTATCGAAGGCTATTTTGGCAGTGCCGCCCAAAATATGTTTTTGACCGAAAAAGTGCCCAAGTTTGATAAAGATATTTTGGATAACTATACAATTGTTTTGATTCATGTGATAAATGGTTGGGGAATGCAAAACCGTATGCGAGAGGTTCGTGATAATTCCAAAGATGGTGCATTAATCGATTTAAATCGCAATTTTGGAATTGATTTTCATCATCCCGATAAATTGCCACAAAATCCAAAATATGATATTGCCCACGATTTGTTACTGTCGCAGCCCGATGAAATTGGCAAAAAGAACGCGTTAAAAAGATTTCGTTCAGAACATTTGCATGACGGTGTTTGGGCGGCAATCAGTAACGGGCAATATAAACATCCATATGGGTTATTCTATGGTGGTAATGCCCCAACAATCGAAAACAAAATGACAATGGCTATTTACGATAATGTTATGGCACCGGGAACCAAATCATTAACATCAATCGGGTTGCATACAGGCCTTGGGCATTTTAATCGTCAGGCAAAAAGTGTAACTGGGCAAATGTTGGTGTCGCACCCGTCATGGCATGAAAACACTCGGTTCTTTGATAAATTGATGTCGGGGGCTGTTACGGTTGTGCCCGATGACAAGGCGGTGTATGGCCCAACAATATTGGGCGATTTGGTTGATTGTCTGGAAAATCGATATGCAAAACGCCATATACCAATTCGAACGGCTGATTTCGAGGTTGGAACCGGTGAATTTCCAATAATGTCCCCAATATTCAAGCGTATGGATATGGGTGATGCCCGATACGATTTGTTGCACTATGGCAAGATTAACCCGACAACGTTGGAACACCTGACCGAAAGTTGGTATCCGTCGGATCCGGGCTGGCGACATGCCGCATTGGCCCAGGCAAACACAATGTTTGATATGTTGATAAATGGGATGCGTTGCAATTATGTGAAATAAAAAAACCGCAACCAAATGGTTGCGTTTTTTTTGTTTGGCCCAGATACACGATAAGCCGGATTCTGTACCGCCCCGCCACAGTCGAAACCACAGTGGGGTGGTGGACATAATTAATCTGTACCCAATGTTACCATCGGGCATCAAGCCCTCTACCCGCCCCCAGACTGGGACAATCTTTTGGAGGCCTATTTGAAGTTGCTGCACACAGAGATTGGCCGTTTCAAACGAATTTAATCGCTTACGTTACTGTTCCTCTTATCGTCGGGTCGCCCCGCCTGGTCGTTAACCAGTGTGCTGTCCCACGCAGTCCGGACTTTCCTCCGCAATCTTACGATTGTGGCTATGTCCTGTGCATCTGAACAAAGTAATTGTAGTGCAAAAACGCACGTTTGCAAGATGTTTGTTTGGGCGTAAATATCACGTGTCGATTCGGAAAAGTCCTTAGTCTTTATTGATAATAAATGCAATCTATTTTTATGATTTTTTTACTTGTGCAATATATCAAAAATTTTCTACACTGAACATCAGGAAAGTAGAAAGGATTATGGGGAAAGAGCAGAAAATGGCGGATTTCTTAGGAAAAATGCTACGGGCAACATGTTTAAAGACTCGTGCTATTTTGGGCATGGTGTTGCTTGTTTGTGTTTTTTCGACCTCAAATTTGTATGCTACGTCTGGCGGATATACATGCGATAGCAGTGGCACGACGTATACCAGTTGTAAAGCTGGTTATTATATGACTATGCAGGGGTCATATAATGGCACACCAACTGCGGGTAATGATTGTACTATCTGTCCAGCTGGTTATAAATGTCCGGGTGGTACAAGTAACAAGATTTTGTGTCCTGCGGGTTATTATCAGTCAAGTACAGGACAAAGTACTTGTAGTGCGTTGCCGGCGGGTTATTGGTCGAATTCGACCTGCGGTTGTAAATCATCGGCACCAACATCATCGTCAAATTGTGCTAACTCTTCTGGGGGGGCTGGACGAATCGCTGCGGGTTATTATGGTAGTGCCGGTGCGACCAGCAGTACCGGAAGCGGTACCGTCGCAGCGGGTTATTACAGTACGGGTGGATGTAAATCTGCAACACCAACCAGCAGCAGCCATTACGTCAGTGGTGGTGGATGCGGTGTAATTGCGGCTGGGTATTTTAGTACCGGTG
>JAGCRE010000046.1 GCA_017964865.1 Alphaproteobacteria bacterium
ATCACACAGTCAAACATATCGACACCACGTTCGACCGCCCCCAAAATATCCAGTGGTGTTCCAACCCCCATTAAATAACGTGGCTTGTCCGCGGGCAAAAGTGGCGTTGTTGTCGCAATCATATTAAACATTGTTTCCTGGGGTTCACCAACCGCAAGTCCCCCAATCGCATAACCATCAAACCCAATTTCGGTTAATGCTTTGGCCGATTTTTCACGCAAATCGGGGTAATCTGCACCCTGGACGATACCAAAGATTCCATAGCCATCGCGGTCAACAAATGCATCTTTGCTGCGTTTTGCCCAACGCGTAACCATATCGACATTTTTTTCCGCCCGGTCGCGTGTTGTCGGCAAATGCAGACATTCATCCAACACCATTGTTATATTGGAATCCAGTTGATGTTGAATATGCACAGAATCTTCGGGACGCAAAAAGTGTTTTATTCCCCCGTCAATGTGCGATGTGAATTCTACGCCCTCTTCTTTCATTTTAACCAGGTTCGACAGCGACATAACCTGGAAACCGCCAGAATCGGTTAAAATTGGTCCCGTCCAGCCACCAAATTTATGCAAACCACCCATTTTTTCAACCAGGTCGCCACCTGGACGCATCATCAAGTGGTAAGTATTTCCCAAAATTACCTGGGTTCCGGTATCACGTACCATATCCATTGTCAATGCCTTGACCGTTGCCGCCGTTCCAACCGCCATAAATGCCGGTGTTTCAAAGTCGCCATGTGCCGTATGCACACGCCCACGTCGTGCAGAACCATCTGTTGCAATCAAATCAAATTTCAACGACATTTATGAATCCTTTTTGAATAACAGACAACAATCACCATACGAAAAGAACCGATATTTTTCGGCAACCGCATGGGCATATGCAGACTTCATTTCATCTAAACCTGCGAACGCAGATACCAACATAAACAGGGTTGATTTTGGCAAATGAAAATTCGTCAGCAACACATCAACCGCCCCAAATTTGTAACCGGGCGTAATAAAAATATCTGTCGTGCGACAAATTGGCACAACCCGTTTGTTTCGCTTATCTACCGGCAATTTACGGTTATCTATTGCCGCGGTTTCCAGCGTTCGCATTGACGTTGTTCCAACTGCAATCACCCGTTTTGCACTGTTGATTATATCGGCTTGTTCTGGGGTTATCTGGCACCATTCGCTGTGCATTTTATGTTGGGTTAAATCTTCGGTCTTAACCGGCATCCAAGTGCCCGCCCCAACGTGTAATGTAACCTTTACAATTTTGGCACCGCGTTTTTCAATTTCACCCATCAATTCATCGGTAAAGTGCAAACCCGCCGTCGGAGCCGCCATTGAACCAATTGGGTCCGCATATACCGTTTGATAGCGTTCGCGGTCACTTAATTCTTCGTCACGTTTCATATATGGTGGCAATGGCATTTTGCCAACCGCGTTCAACACATCGAATACGTTTTCGCAATGAAAATTGATTTTCAGCCCGCTTTCATCGTCCGTTCCAATAATTTCAATTTCTGTGCCGTCGTCCATTGTCAAAATGTTACCAATCGAAAACTTGTTAAATTTCTTGCACAGACCCCACCATGTCTTTTGGTCGTCGGTTGCCGTATGCAGTGTTATTTCGTGAACATTTCCGATTTTATCGGTCGCATTAAAACGTGCCGGTATAACCCGCGAATTATTAAACACAACAACATCGCCCGGATGCAGATAATCCAAAAAATCACGAATATGTTTATCCAGAACACGTTCATGTTCCACCACCAACATACGTGACGCATCGCGACGTTCCAATGGGTGCGACGCGATTAATTCCGTTGGTAAATCAAAATCAAAGTCAGATGTATGCAACATTATTTGAACTCTAGGCCCTGGTCAGTATAATTTTCCGCAACATTTTCCCAGTTTGGTTCAACACGCACAAACAAATGCAAACGGGCATTTACCCCCCATTGATCTTGGATATCATGACGAGCGGCGGTGCCAATTTGCTGTAATTGTGCCCCACCCCGACCGATTACAATTTTCTTATGTGCGTCATTTTGGACTACGATTTTTTGATATATGTCCAGGACACCATCGTCTGCGGTTTCAACCCGTTCCGTCACAACGTTTATGTGATATGGTAATTCCGCGTGAACGTATTTGTAAATCTTTTCACGTGTTAATTCCGCCAAATATAACAAATCTGGAACATCCACAGAATCAGCCGCATCAAACAAATATGGTGATTCCGGCATAACCGTCGCCAGTGATTCCAACATTTGTTTAATTCCGTCGTTTTTCAATGCCGAAATCATAAAGAATTCACGCACATCCGCCATTTTGGACAATTCGTCCACCATTGGCAATAAATCCAGTTTTTGGACGGCATCAACCTTGTTCAACGCGATATAAAGGTTTTTCGAACCCGCCAATCGCCCCATTAAATTGCGAATTGTATCGGTTATACCATGCGTTGCATCCACAACCAGCAAGATTGCATCGGCATCGCTTGTGGCATCCATTGCCGCACCTACCATTGCCCGATCCAGGCGACGTTTCGGCTTGAAAACGCCCGGTGTATCAACGAAAACCAGTTGTCGATTGCCAACCATTTTCACCGCACGCAAACGTGTGCGAGTCGTTTGAACCTTGTGCGATACGATTGACACC
Source organism: Alphaproteobacteria bacterium (assembly GCA_017964865.1). Next base: position 2,658 of record JAGCRE010000046.1, read on the forward strand.
TTACGCCCCATAATCTGGTTAATCAGGGTGCTTTTACCCGCGTTTGTTGGACCAATTATCGCAATAAAACCACTGTATGTTTTTTCTGTCATGTTGTAAATCCTAGCATACCAAAATGAAATGTGAACAAAAATATTGCAAATTCGGTATTTTATGCCACTATCAAATCAACACAAAAATTAAAAAGGTATAAAAATGCAATTAACAGGTCCAGAAATTCAACGCCAAATGAAGTTATTAAACCCACATAATCCAGACGGCAAACCGAACATCGTTATCGAACCGTTTTTTGAAAAATGCCTTGGCTCGAACAGTTATGATTTGCATCTGGGGCCGGTATTAAAGGTCTATAAGTCAACCGTTCCAAATGGAATGTTGCCGGCAATACCACACACCAAACCGCTGACTGAATACACTATGCGTGATTGGTTCAAAGATTGGATTTCATGGGAGGCATATCAAAAATACTATCCACGATACGATGTAACCAATCCAAAGTATGCACTGGACCCATGCGATAAAGCACCAAAAGAAACTATATCTATTGAAATTCCAGAAACGGGTTTGATATTGTCGCCACGTTTTGGTTATTTGGGCAATACGGTGGAATATACCGAAACATATAACCTGTTTCCATACATTGACGGTAAATCATCGGTTGGTCGTAATTTTATATCGGTTCACGAAACCGCGGGGCGTGGTGATGATGGGTTCTGTGGTAATTGGACATTGGAAATAACGGTAAAACACCCGACCGTCGTTTATCCAAATATGCGTATCGCACAAATATACTATGAACAATTCCAGGGCGACCGCAAACCATATCACGAAAATCGAGCAAGTCATTACTGTGGCCAACGTGAACCAACCGTTGCCGCCCCAATTCCAATTGACAACTTTGTTCAGAAACAGAGATAAAGGAGCAAGCACGATGATTCACAAAACAGAACGCGAA
>JAGCRE010000047.1 GCA_017964865.1 Alphaproteobacteria bacterium
CGGCGTGGTCTAATTCATTGTTTGAAGACAATGCGGAATATGGTTTTGGTATGCGTCTTGCAATAAATCAAAAACGCGAAGCGTTGAAAAATGTCTTGGGCGAATTAAAGATTCCAAATGTCGAAGAATTGTTTGACGAACCCGATATTGATAAACAACGTGAAATCAAAGGTGAATTGCAAAAGCGTTTGGCAAAATTAAAAAATCCGCGTGCACGGGTGGCGGAAAGTATGCTTGACGCAATCGTTGATAAATCGGTATGGATAATTGGTGGCGACGGTTGGGCATATGATATTGGCTATGGCGGATTAGACCATATTTTACACAGTGGGGAAAATGTAAATATATTGGTTCTGGATACCGAAGGGTATTCAAACACCGGGGGCCAACAGTCAAAATCAACACCGTTTGGTGCATCAATGAAGTTTGCCATTGGTGGAAAAAATCACGCGAAAAAAGATTTGGGTTTAATCGCCATGATGTCGGGTGCATATGTTGCACAAATCGCAATCGGTGCGAACCAGCCCCAGGCAATGCGTGCATTTTGCGAGGCCGCATCGTTTAACGGCCCGTCGATAATATTGGCCTATGCACCATGTATTGCACATGGGTTTAATCTGGAAAATGGGGTCGAACACCAGCAGATGTTGGTGAACACCGGGGCGTGGCCATTGTATCGTTTTGATCCGCGATTGGCTGTTGACGGTCATTCACCATTGACCATGGATTCTTCGGTTGATAACCCAATACCGTTGGAAGAATTTATCAAGACCGAAAGTCGTTTTGCCGCTGCACGTGCGGTAAATCCAGACTTTGATAAATTGGTAAAAACAGCCAAAGTGAATAACCGCTATAAAGATGAGTTGAAAAAATATATATCGAACTTTATAGTGCAAAAGAATAAAGAAAATGGCGAAGGATAATCATATGAAAAAAGTAATATTGATTTTGTGCTGTGTGATTTTGTCGGCATGCACGTTCCAGACAAAACATCGTGGTTATGTTTTTCCGTCTGATTTGGAAACAGAAGTCGCAACAATAAAAACGACGGCCCAGTTAATGGATAAAATCGGTGCACCGCAGACGAAGACATTATATGGTGACGAAGTGTGGATATACTATGGGGCCGATGAAAACTATCGCGGACCATTGCCACATACATTCACAGATAAAACGGTATTGCTGGCGTGGGTGAACGGTAATACGGTTAAAAAGATTCGGGTTCTGCACAATGATGATTTGGAAAATGTAAAAATGGCGTCGGGTGAAACAGAAATCCCAGCGGCAATCGAACTGAACGCATTGGAAGAATTGTTTAATAATATTGGACGATTCTCGCCAGCGGGACTGGGGCAATAATAAAAACATTTGGAATTTGTGTTAAAAACGTGTAAAATATAAAATTAAGAGAGAAAATACATGGCCAAGATATTTTATTCTTTGTTTTTCTGTGCGTGCGTGATGTTCGGTGGCGGTGTGGCTTTCGCTGCGGGCAATTCGTTTTCGTGTGGTGATGGTTATATCAAGGTTTCGCGTTCTAAAATTGACGGTATGGATACATGGGAATGTCAAAAGTTATGGTGTCGCGATTTGGAAACAAATAAGCCAATGGGTTCGGGTGATCGCGCGGCCAGTGGTTATGTCGCAACAACACAACCGATAACATTAAGAGATTGGACGGATAAATCAATAACGTGTTTTGGTGACCGTAAATGGTGTGGTGGCGAAGAGCAGGGGGTATGGAACCAAGATTTGGGCGGTTATACCCGTCGTGGTGACAATTCGGTTACATATAAATCGTTCCAACGGGGCGGATGCTTTGCGTGGAGTCTTGAAAAACCCCAGTGTGGCGACGGTGAAATTGCCGTATTAAAGAACAATAAATGGGAATGTGTTTCGGAATATGTATCGCCAAATGCGGGTCGTGCGGCAACAATTCGACGCACCGGGGCGGTTCGACGGAAATAATGACACAAAATGGCATTTGTTGAAATGCCATTTATTTTTGGCCTAAAAATTTGTTTTTTTGAAATTTTATGATATAATCAGTCTTACAGAGAGAATGGCAACGTGTAAATGGTGATAGATTATGCCAAGTAAAAAATTAGACTTTAAGACCGGTCAATATGTTGTCTATCCGACCCAGGGTGTCGGTAAATTGTTGCGTATCGAAGAACAGACAATCGCCGGGCAAAAAATAAAAATGTTGGTTATCGACTTTGATCGTAATCATATGACATTGCGTGTGCCGGTTGATCGTGCAGAAATTTCTGGCCTGCGTCCGTTGTCATCGGCAAAAAAAATGGACGAGGCTATTGCTGCCGCCAAGGGCAAGGCTGGGGCAAAACGTATGATTTGGGCAAGACGTGCACAACAATACGAAGAAAATATAAATTCGGGTGACCCAATGAAGCTGGCAGAGGTTGTTCGTGACCTGCAGCGTCGCAGTGCATCAGACACAATGACATTTTCAGCACGTCAATTATACTTGCGTGCGTTGGAACGTATGGCCCAGGAATTTGCCGTTTTGCATAAAATGGATTTAGAAGCGGCGTCTGAAAAAATCGAAGATATTTTGGGTGTGCCAAAAGAAATAGATTTGAACGCCACCGATGACGATGATGAAGACGAAGAAAACGATGATAATGACGAAGATGAAACTTGACGTGGTTCGTTTATAATTGCACCGCCATGTGTGCGGTGTTTTTTTTTATTGCGTTGGTTCCTTGAAAATTTGTAGAATAGATGGTGAAGGAAGATGCTAAAGCCGGGGAATGCCCGATTTTTGGGTGTTTGGCCGGGTTTGGTATCGTGGGGAAAATGCAAAAATCGATAATTTTGTTATCGTTGCTGTTGTCGTTACCAGCATTTGGGGCTGGTGACGTTGAACGTGCTGCATTGGTTCCCCAGCGTGTAATACCATCGGGGGGAAGCAGTTCAACAACAAACACAACATCATTGCGTTCGATATCCCAACGTGGTGGTGACGGTGTGACGACCGGCACAACATCTGTGGCGGATCGTCGTGCATCGGGGGCCCGTAATGCGGTGTCGCGAGAAACAGCGATTGCACGCACAACGACAGCGGGTGGTAGTTCGGTGGTGCGTCAACGTAATGTTGATGAATCAAACCAACGATCGGTTGCGGTTCGTTCTGGTAATTCGACGGTGTCGGGTGGTTCAAATGTTGTCCGTGCGGGGACAACAACGGCAACGGTTATGACGGCATCTGGGACGACGGGAACCCGCAGTTCATCATCGTCATTGGTTGGGTCGATATCTGTATCCCAGAATACTCGTATGGTTAACGCGGAAAATGTTGCGGCGGTAAAATCAAATTTTGAATCGTTGTCTGGATTAAAAGATACGTGCAAGGCATCATATTATCAATGTATGGATAATTTTTGTAATGGTTTAAGCGAAGAAATAGGTCGTTGTTCGTGTAATAAAAACGTAAAGAATTACGAAAAGACGGAAAGTGCATTACGTGCCGCAACCCAGGAATTACAGGAAGTAGCCCAAAAGATACAGTATATTGGATTAACCCCGAATGAAATAACGACACTGTTTACCGAGACGGAGGCAGAAACGGTTCTTGGGCGTCAGGTTGATAATTCTAAAATAAAGAACGACCTGGAACGCATACGGAATATGATAGTTGATGTAAAAAGTGGATCGTCCAGTGCTGCGGTTACAGAAAACAGTGGAATAAGTATAGATTTATCAAATCTGTTAAGTTTTAATATCGACAGTTCTGGGTTTGATATAACGGGTTTATTTGGGACGACGACGCAGAATACATCATCGATAAGCAACCAGCGTGGTGAAGCGTTATATAAGTCTGCGGCGGCCCGTTGCAAATCTGCGGTATTAAATGATTGTTCTGCATATGGGATTGATGCGGCGACGATAGTAAACTCGTATGATATAGAGATAGATAAAGACTGTATGTTGTATGAGAGGAAATTAACAGATGAAAATACGGCAATGTTGTCGACGATACGCAATGCAAAGACTGTATTGCAAAAGGCCCGATTGATGGTTGCCCAGCAAAAGAATCAGTATGATTTACGAGGATGTATATCAGCACTGGATTCATGTATGCAAGATGACTTTGTGTGTGGCACAGATTATGAAGAGTGTTTAGACCCGACAGGTAAATACATTGTTGAAGGCAAGGTAGTGTTGGGGTCAATGCCTGGTATGGCATTGGGGACATGGGGCGACAGTGGAAACGAAGCGGAGGCGTCAAGCGGACTTTACACCGTATGGAACAATAATGGTGGCAACATATGGTCACGATCGGGGGACTATACGGTTGCGGAATATATATCAGACACAATGAGTTTAGAGAGTGCGAAGAGCCAGACAGCGACAGACATATCGACATATTTGCAGAAACGTATGGGTTGGCATGATGATGCATCGGGTCGTAATTATGGTATGTGCGTATCTATATTGAATAAATGCCAAAAGCAAAGTTATGACGAGAAGGGCAATTATATGGGTGCGAATACGGTGATATCCAGTTGGCTGGAAAGTGCATTCCGTAAGATTAAACAGTCGCAAGACAGGGTATTAATGAACTATGCCCAAACGTGTCTGGGCGAGGTATCGACATGTTTAACGCAGAATAATTATGGGTTGTATTCGACGACAACATCGTCTGGGTCGAATCCATCGGATATAGCGATAAAGGCGTGTTTGTCGGTAATAAACACATGTCGTTCGGTAACAATGGGGTTAAGCGATGCCGATGTTACGCCGGGTAATTTATCGGATATATACGTATGGTTGGATGCGGGTATTGGAACGAATTACCAGTCATATTGTGAATCGACGGGTGGAACGTGGGAACCAAATACAGAAGCAACGTATGATGGATCATGTTCGTGTGCTGGTGATTTAGTGCCAGCAACAACAACGAATAATAAGTATTGTGTATGTGCGACCGCGGGCTATGTATGGAGTGAAACCGACCAGGCATGTATTGACCCGAACGCGTCGTCATCGTCTGGTGGCTCGGGCAGTGGTTCTGGATCCAGCGGAAGCCAATCTGGGGGTGGAAACACACAGACAAATACCACTGTAACAATAACACTGTATGCGAACGGTGGGGCGGGCACTATAAAAACCAGTTCTGGGACAACAACTATTACCAGTAGCCAGCAAACTGCGACATTTACGTGTACTGCAGGTGCAAGTGTTTCGTTGCCAACATGGGCATCATCGGTTTCGTCAAATAACCAAACAAACATTACCAAATCATCAAAACGTTTTCTTGGGTGGGCAACAAGTTCAAGTGCAACATCTCCGGGTTCAAATAGTATAACTTGTCCGCAACGGATTGGAACGTATTATGCCGTATGGGGTTCTTGCAGTTGTACAAACTGTACAAGCCAGATTACCAATAACCAGTGCGATGGAACATGTAACAGTGGTTATTCGAATAAGGAGTGTAACGCTGTTTCTGGGTGTTCGTGTTCGTCTTCGGGTGGTGTATCCCCAGCAATCAATTGTAATACGGGTTATGTAGATGTAAATGGTGAATGTCAGAGAATTCGTTCTGGGGCTATCACGTTAGATAGTAGTCGTTGGACTTCTAGTAGTACGTCGTATCCCGCAAATACGGCTGCAACGCCAACACCGGTGTACAGTGAATATCAAACCGGGATATATAGAGATTCGAACTTTTCAAATGCTATAACCGCACTGACAAGGCTTCCGGTAATGAATGGTTATGTGTTTCAAGGTTTCTTCGTATGTAAAACGGGTACTTGTGCAAAGACTGTTGATGAAAATGGCAATTTTACGGCAGCATCAAAAGTCGCGGTAAGTGAAAATGGTGGAACGGACACATGGTACGCACATTGGGAAGCAGATAACTCATGTGGTGCAAATCAACATATGGAGAGCAATGTATGTGTGTGCGATACAGGATATGAAATGGTTTATGGTGTAAGTGGTTCAAATTATCATGCTGGTCTTTATTGTGTTTTACCACAGGTAAATCAATCGAGTTCTTTTGCAAGTGCTGCACCAGATATGTGTTATGTAAGCGGTGGTGTTGGTTCGTCGATACAGAATGGTTGTGGTTTCTCTGAGGGACAGGAATATCCTGATTCAAGTAATTGGAAGTTAGAATGGTCGAATAATGTTGCCTTTGGTGAAGCAGTATGCGTTGGTACAGAAGCAAGTGATGTTTTTGGAACAATGTATACTGGTTTTGGTGGTCAAGGAACATCGTGTGTTTGTCGAATATCGGGTCAGCCCTTTTATGTGCTTGCTGGTTCTGTTGGCAGTACGGTAAGTGATTGTCAAACGTATTGTCCGTCTATGTGTGGTTGTCAAGCCAGTTGTGAAAGTCATAGTGGTCAGTGTAGTGCAATAGATCCTGGTTCATTCAGAGCGAGATTATATACAGCGGCACCTTGATGTGATTAATTCACGATAGAATAGTGCATTATTATCGATTTGTGTTGTGGTTCTTTGAACGTTGTGTGTTATTATCTCTTTTGTCATCGCGAGGGAGTGCAACGACCGTGGCGATCCAGTGATAATAATGCACGCGACTTTGTCGCGACATAATTACTGGATTGCTTCGCAGGCTCGCAATGACAAAGATTATTTAAACAACCCAAACTTATATGCACCGCCGATATAGATTTCTGTAGCCTCTATCTTGGTTGATGCGTGTTCGTGCTTTACATCGCCATAGTCGATATAACGCAGACCCAAATTCAAATCAACATAATCGTTTAATGCAAAATTTACCCCCGCCATTACGGAAAATGATAAATCAAATTCGTTGTCGTGCGAATCGTTAATCGGTCTGTCGATGTTTGCCCAAATGCCACTTAAACCCATGCCAATTCCAAAATATGGTTCAACCGCACCACCATAATTTTTATACAAATATACGTTTAACATATTTGACCA
>JAGCRE010000048.1 GCA_017964865.1 Alphaproteobacteria bacterium
ACGATTGGCGGTCCGCACATTGCGTGTCGATACCGCATTCGCAGTTGTTGTCGCCAACAACGTTCCCAATACAAAGAAACAAATTCCCCTGTTCATACTTGCTATCTTAGACCTTTTTCGTATATTCACACAAGCGGAAAATGAAACTGTAAAGGCCAAGGGTGGTAATTTTATTTATATTGCATCAATAATTCACGCCAAACGTCGGGGGCGTTGACTTCATCAAAATAATTGGCCAATAAATTGAAAATTGTTTCATGACGTTTTGCGATACAACGACGACCTGGTTCGGTCAATGCCATATCACGCAAATGAAACAGTTTGTCAAAAAAGTGATTTACGATGGGCCAAGACTTTATTTGTTTATATTGTTCGGCATCCATTTTGGTCGGTAAACAATCGGGGTCAAAAAAGGGTTCTTGACCACCAGAACGATATGCCCGATATTCAATGCAACGAATAACACCAATAATTCCGGTTGCGTCCGCCATATCTGCATCAGAAACAATTTTGCCTTCGATGGAATCGGGGGTTATACCACTTAATCTTTTGCTGTAACCGATTGTTTTCACAATGTTTATGCATTGTCGATTAAAATCGTCATCGAATCCTGCACCCGCCAAAATGCGACGTGTGTTCGTTAATTCGCGGGCAGATTCTTGGCCAAATAATTTATAGTCATCACAGTCGTGCAACAACGCCCCCGCGGCAACCAAATCGCGGTTGGCATTGGGAATTTCATCACAAAATTTCATTGCCATATCACAGACACGAAAAACATGTTTATCATCGTGTCCACCAAAACCGTTGCCCAATAATGTGGAAACAGATTGCCTTATAAAATCAATACCCGACATAGTAAATTCCCCTGTATACACACATCAAATCTTGAACAGATTCGTTATTTCTTCTACGAGTCTCTTTGTTCGTTCTTTGATTATATCTGTGTTCCAAGTTTCTTGATTACATACGTCTTTGTTCAAGTTAAGACCATTTTTGTATCCAATATATCGTTTTTGAGAATCTTGACGGTCCCGTTTGTATTCGAAAGATTTGTTACCTAATGTGCTGTTATATCCTGTAATTGTTAAATTACCCAATGTATGAACATATTCGCTTTGATAGTCTTTCGCCTTGTCTTTATCGCCATCGGCAATCATTTTAACCCAGCAATCGGGTATGTTTGATCCCTGGGGGAATATATGTTCTATTGTCCAAATATACTGATCTTTCTCGTTTTTTGCCCACAAATCTTGGAACGTTTCTTTTGTCATACCTTTTTCTGCTAATGCACACAAAATAAACCGGGTTGCATCACGATTTTGTTCGTAAACAGACCCACTTAAACTTTGTTCGAACTTTCTGTCAAAAGACAATTCTTCGTCAGCAGACAATTTGGAAATAAGCAGTGTTCGCAGATTTGTGTATATTTGTTCGCCTTTATACCCATTGGCTTCAATTTCCTCTACAAACGATATAAACAAACGAATTAAATCTCGTGTTGGTGGAACATCTGTTAAATTACGTCTTACAAAGAAATTGATTAACAATGTGATAATTTTTATAAGATCTTTGTCTGTCAGTTGTAAAGTTCCTTG
>JAGCRE010000049.1 GCA_017964865.1 Alphaproteobacteria bacterium
AGTCTTGACCGCACTGCGGCGTGCAGTATTTACGGCGTTTTTCTTTTCTGTAACCAAAACTCTTTTTTTAGATGACTTATGATTTGCCACGTTATTTTCCTTTTATTTTCGTAACATTTTTGTTATTTTATAGAAAACAAACACAAAATCAAGGAAAAATACAATGTTATATATATTTATATTGATTATATCTTATATTATGGGGTCGATTCCAATGGGCCTGTTGTTAACCAGGTTAATGGGCAAGGGCGACTTGCGTAAGGTGGGATCTGGCAACATTGGGGCAACAAATGTTATGCGGGTCGGGGGGCTGCGTATGGCGGGTGCCACATGGATTTTGGATATGGTCAAGGTTATGATTCCCATATTTATTGGCAGTTTTTATATCGATGCTGGGTTTGGTGCGTGGTGTGGTTTTACCGCAATTATTGGGCATTGTTTCCCAATTTGGTTGCGTTTTCATGGGGGCAAGGGTGTTTCAGGACTTTTCGGTATGTTGCTTGCTATTTCGCCATTATCGTTTGTTTTTATTGGGATAGAGTGGTTAATTGTCGCATTGACCAGTGGGTATTCATCACTGGGGGCGATTGTAGTGTTCTTTATGGTGCCAGTTTTTGGTTTTGTTATAAGTGCAAGTGTCGGCTGGGCCTTTTTGGCGACTGCTGTTTTGTGTTTGGTGCGGCACAGACAAAATATAGCAAAATTGATTCATGACAAAGAATCAAAAGTCGAATGGAAATGGAAAAAGTAATCTAAAATGCACCGGTTTCGGTGCATTTTTTATTTGCTCTTTATTTTAACCCAAATTTGTGATATAATGTATGCATTATATAGAGGGAGTTTTCATAATGAAAAAGTTTTTGTCTGTATTTGTTGGGTGTATTTCTGTGCTGGCGGTGGAAACTGCATTTGGGGCAACTGGACGCGTTGGCGTGCAACCAAATACTGCATCATCACCACGTATGCCGACAATGGCGGTATCAACGGTTGGTGTAACAACATCTGTGTCTAATTTAAAGAACAAAGTCGAAGTGCCAGATGTTAAACCAGATGATAAGCCAGATGTGAAACCAGACGATAAGCCGGATGAAAAACCAGATGAAAAACCGGATGACAAACCAGACGATAAACCGGCCAAGGATATGCGGGAAAAAGAACGCGAAGCATGTATCCGTAACAATATTGGCATTGGAAATACTTTTGTTTGGGCGTCACGTTTCAGTGATATAAACAACTATGCGACAATGGTCGAAGATGTTATAAACCCAGAAAATAACACTTGTTTTGCGTTGGTTGGGGTTCGTTCTTCGGATTCGCGTGTTGATTTAAGTGATTTGCCAAGCAAATATTTTGAAATGGGGACAAACATTTCTTGTGCATCTTGGATTGATGAAGATAAAGTCGAATCGCGTATCTTGGATGCTAAAAAGAAAAACCGGACCCTGGCGACAATTGGTGGTGCTGTGGGTGGTGCCGCATTGGGCGTTGGATCAATGGAATTGTTTGGAAATAAAATGATTGGTGGATCGGTAATGGGACAAAAAGACGGAACCACAGAAGAACAGTTCTATACATATGTATCCAACCTTGATTCCAAGGAATATAATGAAATCGTCAGTTATTTCATCCAGATGAACGATGCTTGTTCAAGATGGGTTCAAAAATATGGTGATAAACCGGCAGATTGTAATGGATTGCGGGTTGCTGATGATACAATTATACCATATGACAAGTTAGCAAATGACTTTAAATTAAAATAAAAAAATGCACCGAACGGTGCATTTTTTTAATGGGTTAATTACCGTTGCGGTATGCGATGAAAAGACATATAATCGGGGTATGTCTGATTTATTCAATAAATTACTGATTTTACGGACCCCAAAAATAGGGCCGGTTAAATATGCCGAAATTATATCGCAATTTGGGTCTGTGGACGCCGCGGCCGAATCGTTAAATACAGACGATTCGATTCGGGATAGTGTTTTGCGTGAAATGGATGTGGCCGAAAAATTGGGCATTACATATATATGTGATGATGATGAATTATATCCATCGCTTTTACGTTCGGTTAAAAATCATCCGCCTGTTATAACGGTGCGTGGCAATCTTGACACATTACGCAAGAACATGGTTGGTATGGTTGGAACACGACACGCAACCGCGGCAGGTATGGAATTTATGTCAAACCTGGCAAATGCTTTTGCGGAACATAATTTTGCGGTTGTGTCGGGTATGGCAATGGGAACGGACAGTGCGGCACATCGTGGGGCATTACGTGGGGCGGGTGATACCCAGACGATTGCGGTTCTGGGCGGTGGTGTTGATTATATATGGCCGGTGGAAAACGAATCACTGTATTATGAAATTATCGAACGTGGTGTTGTATTAAGTGAGATGCCCGTTGGTTTTAAACCGGTTGGATCAAATTTTGTTCAACGTAATCGTTGGGTTGCAGGTTTATCCCAAAAATTGATATTGGGCGAAGCTGACCTGAAATCAGGCAGTATGACAACCGCCCGATTTGCGATTGATATGAATCGGGAATTGTGGGCAATACCGTCACATCCCGCAGATTCACGCAGTTTTGGACCAAATTCATTGATTGCATCGGGGACTGCAAAATTGTGTATGGGCGAATCGGATTTCTTTGGTAATGAAAATAAGGCGACGAAATCAAAAAAAGAAAATGAAAATTCCGAATCTGAAAATGAGGTTTTGGATAAGCTAGGAACAATTCCATTGTCTGAATCTGTATTGGCACAAATTGTCAAAAAAAGTATTTCGGAAATTAAACGTGATTTGGTTGTGCTGGAATTACGTGGCGTTGTGAAAAAAACAGACAACGGATACATTAGATTGTGATTCTTTTCTTGTCTATACAGTGTATATACAAACCGCACAAAATGGGCAAAAAAACGAATCGTTGTCAAAAAATAAATGTTCGATTTTTTATCAAGATTTATTTGCAAATGAAAAATTATCTTATAAATTGTTTTCTGTAATCCAAACGATTGATAAAACATCAATCAAAAAACAAAAGCGGTTGGCGAAATATCGGTTTGGAACATCGGTTCAAAGCAAGATATAAAACCAATCACGAACGCGAGAGGGTATAGGCAACGTAGGGCAAACATAAACACTAAATTTTTTTGATACAGAAAAATTTAGCGTTTATGTGCAGGTGGTTTTTATACCTAAACGCACAGGGCAGGAAACTCTTTTAGGGAAGGAAAGGAGAAACGACATGCAGGCAGCGGCAACAAAGCAAACGGTAAACTTGGAAAAAATCCAGGGGGATATTGCCGCCAAAATAGATTCTGCTGCGTTCACATCTTGGATTGCCCCGTTGGGTTTTGAAATTTCAAATGATACATTAACACTTGCAGCCCAGAATCAGTTTTCGGCTGACTATGTTTCATCTGTTTATGGAAATATTTTATCAACGGTTGCGGGCGAATATGGTTTGGCATTAAATATATGTGTATGTGGTGCAACAAATAAATCGGCACCGATTGCCAATGATAACGAAATGCAATCGTATGTTCCGGCGGGCGGTGCGACAAATATGTGTGCATTTGATGAATTTGTATCATCGGATGAAAACACATTTGTTTTGTCGGCTTGTAAAAAAGTTGCGGCGGGTTCTGTTTCTTTCAGCCCGCTGTTTATTTACGGGGCATCGGGTTGTGGTAAAAGTTTATTGGCAAAATGCATTAACGATTCGTCAAATGGTCGTACAGTTATGATGACGGGTGGGACATTTGTTGCAGAATTTACGCGGTCATTACGTGACCACAACATTTTCGCATTCAAAGATTTCTGTCGTAATTGTGACACATTTATTTTGGATGATGTTGACACGCTGGCGGGCAAGCGTGCAACAACAGACGAATTTATCCAGTTGTTACTTGATTTACGTGCAGCGGGCAAAAACATTGTTTTGACATCAAATACAACACCGAATAATTTGACCGGGTTCGATCGTCGTGCCCAGTCTTTGTTTGCCTCTGGTTTGACTGTGGATGTTGCGGTACCAAATGAAAATGTAAAACGTGTAATGTTAATGCGTGCCGGGGTATCGGTAAATGTTGCAAAAGATTTGGCGGGTCGTTTACCATCGGATGGTCATATGGTATCGGGTGTCGCAAAAAAGATAACCACATATGCAGAATTGATGAACACGAATATAACAATGGATGTTGCGGAACATTTATTGGCGGACACATTAAAGAAATCTAAATCACCGATTGTGATGGTTCACGATATGTGTGACCGTTTGGGCGTGTCATATGATGCGGTGTGTGGGGCGGGGCGGAATCGTTCGCTGGTTTTGGCACGTATGATAATGATGCGGGTTTTACATGGTGCGACAAAATTGTCGCTGGCGGAAATTGGTGGCTATGTGGGTGGTCGCGATCATGCAACGGTAATGTATGCATTAAAACAGATCGAAAAGCAGGCAGCATCTGATTTGGTATTATCCGCACAAATAAATGAAATGATTGCGGAATATAAGTAAGGGATTTCTTTCGTTGTGGTGGTTAGAAAAAATATCCGGCAAATGTGCCGGATTTTTTTCAACGGGTAAAAAACGCAAGTTTTCATTTTGTTTTACCCCAAAATTGTGATAAAATATATTAAAAGTATTGGTCCAATCCAGGGGGGAAAATAATGAAAAAATTACTTATGTTGATGGTTTGTTGTTTTATGGCGATGCCAGCATTTGCGGCAGATAATTGCCCAGCAAAGGGAAATTTAGAGCTTCAGGGTCTGCAAAACGGTAAAGACGACGAATTTATTTACACGAATCAGTCTGTTTATGACGAAGTATTGGACTGTTACAGCCAGTATGGTGCTGGTGGTAGCAAGAAAGTATGCAACCTGACAAGGGGGAATGTTTATGAATGTGATAATCAGCAAGGTTGCTCTGATAGTGTATACCTTTTTGGTGAAGGTGGATGGGTTCATGGTCGCAATGGAAATGATCTTGGAAATAAAATATTGCAGTGCATGTCCAAAGGAACCCAGGACCATTGGTCTGTGAATGATTGGAAAGAATGCCCGAAACAATATGATGTTTTACCAGATAAAGTTCCAGGTATGTATTGGACAGAGATTAAGTTCAAAAACAACAGCAATATGAAATGTTATAGATCAAGTACCCAGGGTTATTGTTGCCTTGATGAAGAATATGCGAATTGTTTAACGGCAGAACATGCAATTTGGTCTGTAGCAAAACAAGAATGTTTATGTGGTGGCACAGAAGCAGGTGCACAAACAACGGGTTTATGGCGTTGGGATGGACAAAAATGCGTCGAATATAATGAAGGTTCTGACCCAATTAAACCACAACCGGGCCCAGAACCAGCGGAATGTACAGATGGAAACTTGCTTTACAATGGTGAAAGATGTGCCAAAGAAACAGATCTTGCACATCCGGAAAATGTTCTTTGGTGTGTGAAGTATTGTGAAGGTGGCAAATGGGGTGAATGGTTAATACACCAATGTAAAGACGGCTATAATCTGGTTGATAACAAATGTGTAAAGAAAAGTGGACCAGTTAACCCAGAACCAATAGTTTGCACCGATAAAAATGGTATTAAAGTCGCAAGTGGTAAAAGAGGGGAAATAAAATGCGGTGCATCAGATGTCGGTGCGGTTAAATGCAGTGGGTTGTGTGCTGGCGGTCTGTGGAATGACAGAAGAATAGAAGAATGCGATACAAACGCATATAAGCAAAAACCAGAAAACGGCAAATGTGTTAAGAAAGCCGATGATAATGGTGGCAACGGTGGTGGCGATGAAGTATGGAAATGTCCACCAAAAGACGGATATGGTGATGGATACGAAACATGCTCGGTAGCCAACATATTGATTGTTGAATTGCGTCGTATGTGTGCAGATAACAGATTAGATCGAAAAGCATACAATGATTATATCAATCATATTGACGTCGAAATTGCAAAATGCAAAACACAACAGGATGCGTCTGATTTGAAAAAACGTATTGGTGATTTGGCATCGCGTATTTCGATTGACGATTGGCGGAAATCACTGACAGTGTGGAAAACCACAGAGGGCGATTTCAACAAGGCACGTCTGGCATCTGATTCTATCGCGGGTGTGGTGCTGGGGACCGCCGGTGGTTTGATAACAAGTAAGGTTGTTAAAAAGAGCCAAGTGAAATCAGGATTCGAAGATGTTCAATGCACAATCGGTGGACAGAAAGTTTCCGATTGGGGTGATGAATTCACTGTTGGAATACAATAAAAAAAAACGCCCGTCCGGGCGTTTTTTTTATTAGATAATTCTACACAAACAAATCTTTTACAAACTGGGCGTGTTCGGTGATGAACTTGAACCGAAACTCTGGCTTTTTACCCATTAATTCAGAAACAATAGTTTTTGTTTTCTCGGTATCTTCGATTCCATCGTCTGTCTTGGGTGGTAAATCAACGCGGATTAAGCGACGTGTTTTTGGCGACATGGTCGTTTCCTTTAACTGATTCGGCATCATTTCCCCAAGCCCTTTAAACCGCGATATCTCAACCCGCTTGTTTTTATATTTTCCGTTCTTTAGTTCTTCTAATTCTTCATCACTGTCCACATAAATCGATTCGGTGCCACAGGTCAATTTATAAAGTGGTGGGCATGACAAATACAAATGGCCACCGTAAATAAGTTGTGGCATATATTGATAGAAAAATGCCATCAATAGTGACGCAATATGTGAACCGTCAACATCGGCATCGGTCATAACAATAATTTTTTCATAACGCAGTTTGCTTTCGTCCCAATCTTTTGATGTGCCAGCACCAATAATATCAATCAATTCATTTAATTCTTTGTTCGCGTTAAAACGTTCGTCTGAATTCGACATAACGTTTAAAACCTTGCCCCGCAATGGCATAATCGCCTGGGTCGCACGTTCGCGTGCCTGTTTTGCAGTGCCACCCGCAGATTCGCCTTCGACAATAAACAATTCGGTTCCGTCAACACCATGTTTTGAACAGTCTGCCAATTTCGCGGGCATTCGTGCCCGCTTAGTCGGTGTTTTACGGGCGATTTCTTTGACCTGTTTTGTTTTAATGCGGGCGTTTGCCAGGTTGATTACAAAGTCCAGAATCGCATTTGCGGTTTTCGGGTCTGATGCCAAAAACATTTCCCATGGATCACGCAGGGCGTTTTCGGTATATCGGGCGATTTCTGGGTTCGAAAGTTTTTCTTTGGTTTGGCCCAAAAATTGTGGTGTTTTATAAAATACGGAAACAATTGCCGCCACAGAATCAAATACGTCTTCACCGATTATGTTTGCAGCCGCTTTGTTATTAACCTTTTCCCCGTATGCTTTTATCCCCTTAGTTATCGCGGCCTTAAAACCACTTTCGTGTGTGCCACCGTCAATGGTCGCAATCGTGTTGCAATATGATGCAAAGAAACCATCGTCAGATGCCGCACCGTTTTCATCGGTCAAAATTGTTAATGCCCATTCAACGCGACCCGAATCGTCTGGAAAGTCAACCGTCCCAGAAAACAGGCGGGGCAAAATCTTGGGCGACGAATCGGTTTTTTCGGCCAAGAAATCAGCCACACCGTTCGCATAGTAAAACGTTGTGTTGGCGGGGATACCCATATCTTCGGTTAATAATGCCGGGTTGCAACGCCAATCGATTTTTACGCCACGCGACAAGAAAGCCTTGGCCCGGGCCATACGGTAAATCTTAATTGGCTTGAATACCGCGTTTGCACCGAAAATTTCATCATCAAGCGTAAATCTTATTTTTGTTCCATGCGATTTAGTGGCATCGCCGCGGGTTATCGGACTGGTTGTTTTGCCCCGGGAAAAAGTCTGGTGCCATTCGTATCCGTCGCGGGAAATGGTAACAATCATTTCAGATGATAACGCATTTACAACCGCGGAACCAACACCGTGCAGACCACCACTGGTTTTATAAACATTATTATTAAATTTTCCCCCCGAATGCAGGGTGGTTAAAATAACCTCTAATGCCGACTTGCCCGGATATTTTGGGTGTTCATCAACCGGAATACCACGACCGTCGTCGGTGATTTCAATCGTTTTTGCATCAATCAAGTCAACAGAGATTTTTTTTGCAAATCCAGCGACTGCTTCGTCAATCGAATTGTCCAGAATTTCAACGGGCAAATGGTGCCACGCCTTTTCGTCTGTGCCACCAATATACAT
>JAGCRE010000050.1 GCA_017964865.1 Alphaproteobacteria bacterium
GCCAAAGAATTGGTTGGTCGTGGTGTTTCATACTGTGCGACGTGCGACGGATTCTTTTACTATGGCAAAGATGTAATGGTTATGGGTGGCGGAAATGCCGCATTGAACGACGCACTGTATTTGGCAGATATTGCAAATTCAGTAAAAATTGTTTATCGCAAGGGTGCATTTACACGTGCCGAAGAAGTCTTGCGTAATCGTATTGCAGAACGGAAAAATATCGAATGCCTGTTTAATACAGATTTGAAAAAAATTGCAACGGTCCCAGGGACCGACAGGTTGGTCGTTACGACATTGGACGATAAAGAAATTGAAACCGATGGTTTGTTTGTTGCCATTGGGCACGAGGCTAATACCGATTACCTGGACGATGGTGTTAAACGCGATGACATGGGACGTTTGATACCAAGCGAATTGCCGGCTGGAACATTTGTTGCAGGTGATGTACATTCCAATATAAAAATGCAAATTGCAACTGCGGTTGGGACTGGTTGCACCGCGGCCATGGACGCAATTGCATATATAAATGCGAACGAATAAAAAAATCGCCCATTTGGGCGATTTTATTTTTTACCAAAATACTTTTTCAATGTGTCATATGCGGATGATATTTTCGCAAATTCGGTTGCCGAACCCGAACGGTCGGGATGGTGTTTTTTTGCCAATGCACGATAGCGAACACCCACATCACGCCATGATGCAGAAATCGGTAAATCAAATGTTTTAAGTGCATTCATTACCGGACCGGGCAGGGTCGTTTTCGGTGGCATTTTATCAAACGCACTGCGGCCCGTTATAAAATCGTTAAGAAATTTTACATATTCGGCTTCATCTGCGTTGGCACGTGTTTTTTCTTTTAATGGGGAACCAAATGTTTGACGTTCCCAATCTTCTTCGATTTCGTCTGCTGACATACCCGCGTAATAATTCCAATTCTTGTTATATTCTGCGGCATGTGCCGGACAAAAATACCAGTATTCACGCAAATCGCGTGTTTTGGGACAACGGCAAGATCCGGCCTTAGAGCATCCCTCATGTTCACATTTTTTTATCATTTTGTTCCCTTTTGCTGTGCCAACGGGTGATGTTGTTCGACCGTCTCGCGTAATTTTTCCGGCATAACGTGTGTATAGATTTGTGTTGTTGAAATGTCTTCGTGTCCCAACATTGTTTGTATCGCACGCAGGTTCGCACCGCCCGCAAGTAAATGTGATGCAAATGAATGACGCAAGACGTGCGGACTGACCCGTTTGGGGTCAATGCCCGCCAGGACCGCACACTTTTTTAAAATCTTGAAAAATCCGTCACGTGTAATGTGACCCGATGCACCGTTTGACGGAAATACATATTTTGATTTTTCGTCGTCACGAATGCTAAGCCATTTGTCTAACGCGTGAACCGCACCCGGGTGCATGGGAACAATGCGTTCTTTGGCACCCTTGCCATGAATTAACAATTTGTCGCCCAGATTTGCCGTCAATGGTAATTCGCATAATTCGGAAACACGCAAGCCAGATGCATATACCAATTCCATCATCGCACGCAGTCGAATTGAATTACGTGTGTCGCCCGCCGACGATATTAATAATTCTATTTCTTCGACCGATAGGAATTTTGGTAATGCACGTTTGCGTTTTGGTAATTCCAGATTTGATGTTGGGTTTTCTTTGATAATTTTTTCCAGCATTAAAAATTTATAAAATCCACGAAGGCTGCTTGCCTTGCGTGCAATTGACGATGCCTTATCCGGCAGGGTGGCAAGATATTTTTGTATATCTTGTTCGGTCGCGTTCATCAGTCCGCCAGAAATAGTTTCGTCTGCATGGTGTAAATCAGACGCATATGATACAAGGGTCTTTTCAGAACGACCCTTTTCTGCAGATAATGCTTCTAAGAATATATCAATATAATTCATCCGGTTATGCCAAGACAACTTCGGTTATGCTTTGGTTTGGTTCAAAATATAACAGCATTAATATCAAGATAACGACAATAACTGCAACAATTACAATCGTGCGAAGACGTGATTTTTTCTTTCTTTTTAATGGCATGTCATATACCCCCGATTTTTGTTATATTGTATCAAAACTGGCAATAAACATTCCAGCACCCGCAATAATAATAAGTGGTGGTGCAATAATGGCAAGTATTGGTGGTAATACCCCCGTCGCCCCCAATGCATTAAACATATTTATTGTGAAATATGCCGCAAAGCAAGTTACAACCCCAATGCTGAACTTGAAACTGAAATTGAAATTACGACGTTGACGGGTCTGGGAAAACGCAATTCCCAGTGTCGCCATTGCAATCATAGAAAGTGGCAAGAATAACAATGTCCAAAACTGGACCCAATGGGAACGAACCGGTATTCCAACCGATTCCATTTTCTTGATAAATGCGGGTAATTGCCAGAATGAAATCTGGTCAGGTTGCAGGTATCGGTCCAATACGGTGCGGGGTGTTAACTGGGAATCGGCATGCCAGGATTTTTTAACCTCTTTGCCAGAACCTGTCCAAATGGTTGCCAATTTGGAATCCATACCGTTTTCGGTCAATGTGATTTTTGTCGCCTTGACGCGTTCGGTTAATTTGAATTCTGGATTTTGAACAAATACAATCGCATCATCGAAAACCAAGTTTTCGCCCGCCCGATTTATTGTTTTTGCCCGCAGGGTGATATAACCATTGTCGCCACTTTCCCGCAACCAAATTGCACCATCAACCAGTTTCAAGTGGTCAGATGTGATTTCGCGTGTGCTTAAATGCACCGAATATGGATTTATTACCGCGGTCGCAAAAACACCAATCAGTGCCGCCCCAATCAAAAACGGCTGGGCCATTTGATATGGTGACAAACCCGCCCCAGATATGATAATATTTTCGCTGGATTTAGTGAGGTTATATGATGCAAACAACGTTCCCATAAATATCGCCATGGGTAAAAACATTGGCACATATTCCATTAAACGGGTCCATGAATCAATCAAAGCCCCAATCGCATTTGCATTCGATGGCAGACGTTCAACAAACGTAACCGCCAGAATGATTCCGCAGACAACGAACACAACCAAACCCACGCCATAGAAAAAACGGCGTAATAAAAATCGACTTAAAATCTTGTATTTTAACATTTGTTGCCCCAGTATTATATAAAAGTATAAACTGTTCATTTGGTAATTGCAAAATTAAAATGTTGTCTTATAATGGCCACGTTAAAAACCATAGGAAAGAAGTATGGAAAAGTATCCAATATCACGTGCCGGCTTTGATGCGTTGGTCAAAGAATTGAAAGATTTAAAAGAGGTTCAACGTCCAGAAATCTTGAAAACTGTCCAATGGGCCAGAAGTTTGGGCGATTTGTCTGAAAATGCAGATTACAGTGCAGCCAAAGAAAAACAGCGACAAATTGATAAACGAATTCAGTTTATTGAAAACATTATTGCAAATGCGTCGGTTGTTGATGTGGACAGTTTGTCGGGTGACCGGGTTGTGTGTGGGGCCCGCGTTGTTGCCGAAGACGAAGATGGTAACCGTATGCAATGTCGAATCTTGTCGGATATCGAAGCCGATGGCAAGGTTGTGATTTCATGCACTTCGCCGGTTGGTCGTGCGATGATTGGGCGTTGCGTTGGGGATACGTGTATTGTGAAATTGCCTGGGGGCGAAAAAGAATACGAAATTCTGGAAGTTAAATTCAAAGAGTAACACACAACTTGAACATGTCGATTCGTGTATTGCCTGAATTTTTGATAAATCAAATTGCCGCTGGCGAAGTGGTTGAACGTCCGGCATCGGTTGTCAAAGAATTGGTGGAAAATGCCCTGGATGCAGGTGCCGATCAAATTGTTATTGATGTTATTGACGGGGGGCGGACATTAATTTCTGTTATTGATAATGGGTCGGGAATGTCGCGTGAAGATTTGGCAAATGCAATCAAACGGCACGCAACATCAAAATTACCAGACGACGATTTAATGCATATTTCATATATGGGCTTTCGGGGCGAGGCATTACCGTCAATCGCATCTGTATCAGATATGACAATTGATACATATAATGGAATGGACGAAAACGGTTGGTGTATAAATTGCACGTCGACAGATATTCGTCCGTCTGATTGGCAGGGTGGAACCCGTGTTCGGGTTCAAAATCTGTTTGCAAAAACACCGGCAAGATTAAAATTCTTGCGTGGCGACCGGGCAGAATTGATGTCGATTGTTGATGTTGTTAAACGCCTTGCAATGGGGCGGTTGGATGTTGGTTTTACACTAAATAATAAATGGTATTTTCCAAAGGGGCAAACGGAACTTGAACGTATTGCAGCCGTTATGGGTGACGATGTTATTGGTAATATGTTACCCGTTGATGCAACATCGTCGTCGGCAAATATGCACCTTTATGGATTTGTATCAAAACCAACGTTGCGACGGGCGTCATCAGTGGACCAGTATCTTTTTGTAAATAAACGCCCGGTTAGTGATAAGGTTCTGGTCAGTGGTTTGCGTGCAGCATATATGGATGTTATGCATGCACGTGAATTTCCATTATGTGCATTATATCTGGATATGGATTCCAATGCGGTTGATGTTAATGTATCGCCTGCAAAAACCGAAGTGCATTTTTTAGAACCGTCACATGTGCGTGCATTTATAATAAAATCGATACGTGATGTTTTGGCACAAACGTTAAATGAAAATGTTGTGTCGCAAAATGTCGCAACGCCAGTAAACAATGCACATACATCAAAAATGAATTTTAACATACCGCATACGTCGGCATGGCATGTTGCCGACAATAAACCAAATTGGATGGATCGGGTTTTTAATTCAACACCACACCAAAACGCAAAACCATTTGAGGTTGATTTGAAATCAACAGATGTGCCAGATAATGATTTTCCGTTGGGACGTGTTATCGGGCAAATTGGTAAAAAATATATCTTGGCCCAGACGGCAGATAGTCTTGTTATCGTTGACCAGCATGCCGCCCATGAACGTATAACATATGAACATTTGCGGAATCACACGATAAAGACCCAGCCATTACTGACACCGATTGTTGTAAAATTGCGGGCCGAAGATGTTATGGCAATTATGCAAATAGCTGATGAATTAAAGAAGTCAGGTTTGCATATTGATGAATTTGGTGATGACAGTATCGCTATTTTTGAAAAACCGGCCGATTGGGATATGGATTGGGGGGCAATTTTGCATGATATTGCGGACGAGGTTCGCACCAACGGTCATTCATCAGAACTGGGCGAAAAATTGCACCTGAAATTGGCCAATTATGCGTGCCACCACAGTGTGCGTGCCGGTCAAACCCTGGATTTGGCCCAGATGAACGCATTGTTGCGTGATATTGAAAATACAACCCGCGGGGGCGAATGTAATCATGGTCGTCCGGTCTATAAATTTATACCACTGACCGAAATTGACGGCTGGTTCGAGAGAGTGTAGAGATTATGTAAAAATCGCTTTTTGTGCTTTACACTTAGCGGATTTTTTACTAATCTGGACAGCATAATAAAGACCAAGGAGAAAAATAATGGAACAGGCAACAACAGATGCCGTTACAAACACAGTTCAAACAGGGGGTTCGTGGGGGATGATTTTATACTGTGTTATTGTGTTTGGCATTATATATTTGCTGATTGTGCGACCAAATAAACGTCGTATGGCAGAATATCAAAAAATGTTAGATTCATTGAAAATTGGCGACCGTGTTTTGGCGGCTGGAATCTATGGTGTTATCAAAGAAATTGGCGAAAAAACGATAAAGGTCGAAGTGGCCAAGGGTGTCGTTATCGAAGTGGCCAAGAACGCTGTTGCAGGTATTGAAAAGTAAAGGGGTGTTTGTAATGTGGAAAAAGTTAGTTATCATTTTTGTCGCGGTGTTTGGGGTTATGTTGTCGATACCGACAATCGCACCAAATATGTCGCGTTTCTTTCCGTCGTGGATTAAACCTGTGCCACTGGGACTGGACCTGAAGGGGGGTGCTCAGTTGTTATTAGAGGTTGATACCACCACAATGTTCAAAGAAAAATCAAACCAGCTGTATGAAGAAGTTCGCAGCACTCTTATTGACCGTAACAAAGGGGTCATTCGTTATGCGAACCTGCGTAACAACGATGGTGTGATTTCGTTCGATGTTCGTGAATCGGGCGATGTTAGTAAGGCCAAGGGTCGTCTGCGTAGTGTTTTGGGGACGACTGCGGATATTGAATCGTCTGGTGATGCAATAAAGATTTCTTATTCTGATAAACAGAAAGAAGAAATGGTTCAAGACGCATTGTCACGCAGTATCGAAATCGTTCGTCGTCGTATTGATGCGTTGGGAACAAAAGAACCATCTATTAAATCCCAGGGTGGAAAATACATTTTGATTCAGTTGCCCTGGGTTGATAATCCAGAACATATCAAAGACTTGATTGGCCAGACGGCAAAAATGACTTTCCATTTGGTAAACGAAATGTATCGCCAGAACAGTTGGCATCGGGTCGTGCC
>JAGCRE010000051.1 GCA_017964865.1 Alphaproteobacteria bacterium
AAATTTGTTTTGGGGTATAATCTGGATAGTGCTCTTCATATTGTTCCAAGATTCTACCGTCTTTGCGGATACGACCAAAATTACTGGCACTGCATCCTGGATAATTTTTACTGCATTGTTTCCATTTTTCGCCCGGAATTTTATCAGACATATTTGTCCATACCCAATGCTTAAAACCATCGGCAATATAGTAATCATTGATAGATTTGGCAGAATAAATCGATTTTTGTAACGAGTCTAAAATCTTGGCTTTATTCATAAGATTTCCTCTAGACTTTAAATAGTAAAAGATGGTGGATGTTAAGGGACTCGAACCCCTGACCCTCTGCGTGTAAAGCAGATGCTCTAGCCAACTGAGCTAAACATCCATGCCTTGATGCAGCACAGATATTAAAGTATTTTTTTCAAACTGTCCAGTTTTTTATTTCTTGTCTGTGTCTATTATTGCGGAAAATGTAGCCTCGGCAACCTTTTTACCACCAACCATGGCAACACCATGAAATTTATAAAGACGCATTTTATGGGTTAATAATTCAACGTGTAATTCCAATGTATCACCCGGAACAACCATATGGGTGAACTTAATCCGTTCCATTGTGGTGAAATACCCCAACGTTTTACCATTGTCCAAATGCAACAATTTTAACACCAGAAAACACGCGGTTTGGGCCAGTGCC
The DNA here is from genome assembly GCA_017964865.1 of Alphaproteobacteria bacterium. Next base: position 678 of record JAGCRE010000051.1, read on the forward strand.
TCAATCTGTAATACCCCAGGCATAATCGGTTTGCCTGGAAAATGACCCGCACACCAGAATTCATCATCGCGGACATATTTTATGCCGACCGCGGTTGTGTCCGTAATTTCCCGAATTTCGTCAACCAGTCGCATATTTCCACGATGTGGAATTACCGATTCAATTCCTTTAACGTCAATCATTTTTTACCCTGTGGTTTTTTGCTGTTGTTTTTCAACCATGCATACTGACGCCAAAATTCCAAACCCGATACCGCGGGGAAACCCATTTGTCTGTCGCCATCGGGGATATTACGAAATACACCCGATTGGGCACCAACTTCGGCATCGTTTCCAATGTGGATGCCATTTGCAACACCAACATGACCACCCAGTAATGCACGATCGCCAACAACCGTCCCACCGGCCAACCCAACACCAGATGCCAAGAAACATTCGGCACCAATTACAACGCCATGTGCAATTTGGCACAGATTATCAATCTTGGTTCCGTCGCCAACAGTTGTATCGGTCATAACACCACGATCAATGCATGTGTTCGCACCAACCGATACGCGATTTCCCAATACAACGCGTCCAACATGTGGAATAAACACATTGTGTCCGTCTTGACGTGTGTAACCAAAACCGTCTTTGCCAATTACCGCACCGGCATTTATCACGCATTCAGATCCAATTGTTGCGTTTTCAATGTGGGCACCCGTTTGAACGATTGTTCCGGCACCAATTGTAACATTACGTCCAATAAATGCATATGGGTATATTTTCACATCTTTTTCAATTACCGCCCCGCGTTCAATCGTTGCAAATTGCCCGACATAAACACTGCGACGGTTACGAAAGAACACACCGCGGTCAACGTGGGCATCGCGACTGACCCCGAAACGCGGTTTTTCACGATATATTTCACCCAAAATTTTCACAATGTTTCCACGTGGCGTGTCTGTAATCAACAGTGTGCGACCCTTTGGTGCGTGTTTGGCCATTTCTGGTTGAACCAAAATAACCGAAGCACGTGTGTTTTCCAATACCGATATTGGTAATATTTTGAACGCGGCACTGTTCTGTTCGGTCGAATAGAACGCCAGTTGTCCAGGTTTCGCATCGGCAATCGGTGCAACACCACGAACGGGCGTATTTGCATCACCACGTAATTCCAGGCCGAATTTTTCAGCCAGTTGCCCAGCGGTTGTCGTAACCCCCGTTGGAGCCAATAAAGATTTTATAATTTTCAACATGCCCCAATTATAGACAATGAAAAAACAAAATTAAAGTTATTTATTACACAATTAAAAAACACCGCGTTTGCGGTGCTTTTTAATTTATTTTGTCTGTCTTATTAAAAACCTTTTGGTTTTTCCATTTTGATTTTGGATACCTTTTTGTTCAGTGCAGATACAACTTCGTCTGTGATATCCAAACCACCAACGTTTGCACCTGTGCGGGCAAAACGACCATCAATTACCAATGACAAGTTTTTCTTGGCAATAACACCTTCGATAATTGGGTCCAGATGTTTTGATTGCACTTCGTTCAAAGCCTTTTGATACAGTGTTTCAATGCTTTGTGCACGTTCTGTCAAATCACGTTGCAATTTTGTAACGCGGTTTTGATAGTCAACAACACGACGTTGCAATGCATCATGCGACAATACGTCTTGGGACTTTTCAATTTCTGTTTTTTCTTTTTCTAATTTTTTCTGTTCTTTGGTCAATTCGTCACGCAATTTTGATTCATATGCTTCGCGTTGTTTACGCAAATCTTGCAATACATTGGAATTTGTTTGAATTGCGTCCATACGAACCAATGCAATACGTAAATCAGCACCCGTCACAGCGTCGGTTGATACAGATTCCAAAGCACGATCCACAGATACCGATGAACCACCACGATTGTTTGTCATTGATACAATCGCAATCCCCAGTGCCGCTACAGCAACCACAACAGCCGCGATAATACCAATTTTTGCATAGTTTGTTTTTGTTGGATTTGTTTTTGTTTGTACCATAATTTCCATCCTTTTGTTGGTTTTTTGTTCAGGCCCAGTATAACAATAAAAAAACAAAAATAAAGCGGAAAATTTCAACACTTAACGTGCCGGTGAAATGCGAATTTCAACCCGACGATTTGTCAATCGACCAAGGCTGTCTTGGGCGGCAATTGGTCGTGATGCACCGCGACCAACAATGAACATACGTTCGGGAATAATGTCGTGTTGTGCAAAAAATACAGCCGTTCGCATCGCCATATCGGTTGATAATGCGTTGGCCCCATTTTTATCACGTGTCGCGTCGGTATAGCCCGCAATTTCGATAAAGCATGCATCATATTTATTCAATATACGCGATATAGTCTTTAATGTGTCGGCACCGTCTTGGGAGATGTCGGGTGCATCCAGTTCCATAATTGCGTCACGAACAAGTATTATAACAACGTCCGATCCGGCACGCTGGACCGAAATTCCCGGTTTTCGTAATGCGTCATATAATGCGAATTCCAATTCGGACATATACGTAACCGCCAATGTGGAATCATTTGTTGTCTTGTCCCCATATTCCAGTGCGTGATTTTGCTGTTTTAACATAGATATCGTGCGACCGCCCGCCCCAAGATATACGGGTCGTTTTGCAACACGTGTTACCTCTGTCATATTATCAAAACTTGCCCCGCCCAGGTATGTCCCCCACGTATTACGATCGGGGCTGTGATACGACATACACCCCCCGATTAACGTGCACAATGTTAATAAAAATGCAATTTTTGTTTTTATCAATTTATTTCACAATAAACGAAACCATATTTGTTTTTGTCGCAAAACAATGCGATGTGCCATCTGTTTCAACACCGTTTATTAATACAGATTCCGCCCATGTTGGTTTTTTAATTTCAAAATATGCACATTCACCCGATGACAATTCGGTTAAATTAATTGAAAAAGATAAACCATCAAAACTTGGGGTGACCGACCAATCATCACCACCCATGGGGGCTTTGTTATTTGGCAGTGCACCCGATTTTACCAGGTATTCAACCGATATCCCCTCATACGTGCCATGTGCCCCAGTCAATAATTTTGTGTTTTTTATAATCTTTTCGATTTCAGCGGTCGCAATAGAACGCGTTTGTGTTGAATGAACCTGGCGATACATTACAATTGAACCCGCAGACATAACCGCACCAATTGCCAACACGCCAATAATTTCAATTAATGAACGTCCGTATTCTTGTTTCATATTTCCCCCCGTTTTTAATTTCCAGATGTTACAATTTCTGCATCTTCAAACAAACTCATTGCATCACGAACCATTGGATCTGATGCAATTTCACTGCGTTTTTGTTCGGTTACTGTTTGTGCGTGCTCTGATTTTTCAATATGTTCCATATTCCAAACCTGGCCCGTCTTTTTGTTTAACCACGCGGTTAATTTGGTTACAAAATTTGCATCATTACCGCGGTCAAAATAAACAATTTTGCCATTTGAAAATTCAGAAACTTCGATATTTGTTGTATAGTATGAATACAGTAAAATTTCCTTGTTAGACTGTAATGCCGACGCCAATTCTGTTGCGGATGTGATTGTTAATTTGGTATCCACCGGTGCCTGGGGCGGTTGTGGTTTTGGTGTGGCGGGTGTTTGGGGTTGTTTTTTTATAATATCTGCAACCGCTGGAATTTCCGCAATATGCATAAGACGAACAATCAACATATCAAAACATTGTTTTTGATTTCCGGTTGCCTGCATTTCTGGAACAGATGCCACCATAACCTGCCACAGACGGGACAGGGTGTTTAATGTTGTATGTGAATTTATTTCACGAATTTTTGCACGCTGGTCCGCGGTATATGGTGCCGATGTGCCATCGCCAGCATGTAATGCAGGATGCATACGTGTTGCCCAATGTGTCCATTCCATCATATCTGTTAACAACATAGATAAATCAGCACCGTTGTTATAGATTTCATCAACACGTTCCAGTGCCGCCGCCGTATCGCCCGATAATATCGTTTCCATTAAACCCATAACAACACCACGATCGGCACGTTTAAGCATATTTAATACAGCGGTTTCATCGACATGACCGCCCGTCTGGGCGATTGCCTGGTCAAGTAAAGACAGACCATCACGAACAGAACCGTCTGCGGCATGAGCCAACAATTCGTTCGCAGCATCGGATAATTCAACTTTTTCTGCCTCTGCGATTTTTGCAAAATGTTTTTTCAATGTGTCAACCGGAACACGAACCAAATCAAACCGCTGGCAACGTGATAAAATTGTAACAGGAACCTTGCGAATATCGGTTGTTGCCAAAATAAACACAACGTGTGCAGGTGGTTCTTCCAGTGTTTTAAGCAGTGCGTTAAAAGCACTGATTGATAACATGTGGACTTCGTCGATAATATAGATTTTGTAACGGCCGTTTGTTGGACGGTATTGCACCGCGTCTAAAATATCACGCATATTATCAACACCGGTGTGCGATGCTGCGTCGATTTCCATAACATCAATATGTTGACCTGCGGCAATTGCACGACAATTTTCACATACACCACATGGTGTTGCGGTTGGTCCATTTGACGACAGACAATTTAATGCCTTGGCCAAAATACGGGCAGTGCTGGTTTTACCCGTTCCACGAATTCCGGTAAATATATATGCGTGTGCAATACGGCCAGTATTAATTGCGGTCGTTAATGTTTTTACCAAAACATCCTGGCCGATTAATGATGCAAAATCTTGGCTGCGGTATTTACGGGCTAAAACAGTATAATTGTTGTCCATGTCAAAACTTCCTTTTGCGTCCAGAAT
>JAGCRE010000003.1 GCA_017964865.1 Alphaproteobacteria bacterium
AATATCGTATGCACGCAGTCCCCCAATATGCACCGCAGAATATGTTGGTGGGGTTTGCATTTGTTCGCCGATAAAAGATGACAATACCCCTTTGATTTCGTTTTCTGTCGGTATATTGCCGCAATTGGTCATAATGTTTCCAGTTATGTCCAGTGTGTTTGAATCGACCCCAAAACGAACACCGAATATATACTGTTTGGTGTCGGGGTTTAATTCTTCAACAAAAGGAATCATTTTTGTTGCATTTCCAATCGCAATCGGCAAAACACCCGATGCCATTGGATCCAATGTTCCAATATGTCCAAATTTTTTGTTGCCGAAAATACGTGCCACACGACCGCCCGCAGTGCGGGAAAAAGTGCCTGAATCTTTATCCAAAATTATCCAGCCGTCCATATTTTATCCAAATAAATTTAATTGTGATTGTTTGCTATCGGCAACATGGTCGGTCTTTTTTACCGGCTTTTGTTGTTGTGTTGGGGTATCTGCAACCGAAATCGGTGTGCGTGATTCTAATTCGGTTAAAACCGCGTTTGCACGCTCAACCACCGCATCGGGCATACCCGCCATTTTTGCAACATGAATTCCATATGAACGATTGGCAACCCCAGATATAATTTTATGCATAAATATAATTTCGTTATTGTGTTCACGAACATCAATTGTCAAACACGATACATTCTGTAATTGGTCATCATTATCGCCAACCAATGTTGTTAATTCATGATAGTGGGTCGCAAACAATGTTCGCACACCAATGTTGTTTATATATTCTAAAACCGCCTGGGCAATCGCCATACCGTCAAATGTTGCAGTGCCACGCCCTATTTCATCAAATATGATAAACGATTGTTTGGTCGCACGTTTAAGAATGTTGGCAGTCTCGCTCATTTCCACCATAAACGTGGATTGACCCGCCGCCAGGTTGTCAGACGCACCAACACGACTGAATAATTGATCACAAATTCCAATGGTGGCACGCGTTGACGGAACAAAAGACCCCAGATGAGCCAACACGACAATCAACGCATTTTGACGCAAATATGTCGATTTACCAGCCATATTTGGTCCGGTCAATAATGCGATTGGTTTAATGTCCAGGTTGCAATCGTTTTTAACAAATGCGTCACCGGTTTTCTTTAATGCATATTCAATAACCGGGTGGCGACCACCAACAATATCAAATGCGGTGTCTTTTGTTATCTTTGGACAAACCCAATTATATTCGGTTGCACATTTTGCCAGTGAATACCATGTATCTAAATCGGCCAATATATCGGCGGTGGATAAAATGCTGTCTGAAATGCTACGGATTTTTTCGATTAGTTTTTCGATAATTTCATTTTCAATACCAGATGCTTTTTCAGCAGCATTACGAACATCGTTATCCAGGTTTATCAGTTGTTCTGTTGTGAATCGCACATTGCCCGCCATTGTTTGACGGTGTATAAAACCGGAATCTGGGGACATCATAGAATCTGCACGGGCGGATGGAACCTCAATAAAATACCCCAGTATATTGTTGTATTTTATCTTTAATGTATGAATGCCGGTATCGGTTGCATATTTGGCTTGTAAGCCCGCAATCGTTTCCTTGGCACCATGAGAAAGTGAACGCATTTTATCCAATGCTAAATCGAAACCGTCGCGAATTACACCGCCATCACGAAAGAATGTTGGTAATTCGTCAGATAATGCCGAACGCAATTCCAGTGCTAAATCATCATGAGTGTTTATTTGTTCAAATTGTGCCGCCAGTTTTGTGTCAAGATGTGATGCCAGCATTTTTGCATTTGGTAATTCGGTCAAGAAATCACAGATGTGTTTCATATCGCGTGGTGTTCCCCGCCCCGATAACAGTCGTGATAACGACCGTCCAACGTCCGGCACCGATTCCAAAGTTGCAACAACCATGCCCATAACATTTGGATTTATAACCATATGTGAAATGTGTTCCTGGCGTTCAAAAATTGTATCGATATCTGCGGACAATGAACGAATATATGAACGTAATTTACGCGCCCCTGCGGCAGTCTTTGTTTTATCAATAACGTCCAGCAAACATATACCACCGTCATTTATTGGTGCATCTATTTCCAAACTTTTCCATGTTGCAGAATCAATCAACAGGTTTGATCCAGAATTGAAATTACGTGGTGCACGAAATGTTATATCGGCCCCGCGTTGTGTGTTAAATAAATATCCGGCCAGCAAACAAATCGCATTACTGGAATTTTGTTTTATGTTCGATGCATCAACTGCACCACCAAAAACACGCGAAACAATTAAACCAATATCTGAACGCACATACATTTTTTCATATACTGGTGTTGTCTTGAAAATATCGCGTATGTGCATGATTTGTTCGTCTTCGGCAGAATTATATGGGTAAATAATTTCTGCGGGTGATACACGAACCATATCGTCAATAATGTTTGTAGATGAACCAGTAAAAAATTCACCCGTTGAAATATCACAACCCGCAATATCAAAAGAATTGTTTTCGCCACGTGTAATTGCAACCAAAAAATTAGAACTTTTCGGATTTAATAAATTTTCATCGGTTAATGTTCCGGGGGTTAAAACACGAACAATGCGACGTTCAATAAATTTGTGTCCACGTTCTTTGGCCTGGGCCGGGGTTTCCATTTGTTCAACCAACGCGACCTTGAAACCCGCCCGCACCAGTCGTCCAAAATAGTTATCTGCGGCATGCCACGGAATCCCACACATAGGGATATTTTCACCCAATCCATCGGTCCCGCGTGATGTTAAAACAAGGCCCAGATTTTCACTGATTGTTTTTGCGTCTTCAAAAAACGATTCAAAAAAATCGCCCAGCCGAAACATCAATAATGCATCGGGATTTTCCGATTTCATATCGATGTATTGTTGCATTACGGGCGTAAGTTTATTTTTATCAGACATGTGAACTACCGTTATTGATTTGATGATACTTTCAGTGTTTCTATTTTTAATTCGGCTTCTTTCAACATCTGTTCGCAATATGCCTTTAATTTAATTCCCTGTTCATATGCTGCAACAGACGCATCCAGCGACATTTCGCCCGATTCCATTTTTTTAACCAATTCGGTTAATTGTTTATATGCTTCTTCGAATGATAATTTATTTTCTTCCATGTCTTTTATCCTTAACCTTATTCTGGTAACGGTAACCCCGCAGTTGCATCACCCATAACATCGTCAATAATTTCATCGGCTTTGGCCTTGGCATCCAGTAATGCCGACAAAACAATTTGTGAAATTTCATCTGCCGGTCGACCCGATATATCATCACGCAATTTTAATGACTTTAAATCGTATTTTCCGGTCATTTCGACAATACATGCACCACCATTTGCGATACCACGAACGGTTGTGTTTGCTAGCTTTTCCTGGGCGGTGGCAACACGATTTTGCAATTCTTGAGCCCGAACCATTAAATCATCTATTTCCATATTAATCCCCCCGAATAAAACAGATTATGCCCCACGTGTTACGCATGGGGCATATTGGTAAATTATTTGGTTTCTTTACCAGTCTTTTGGTCGATACCAACCATAGACATACGTGTCTTGCCACGTTTGTCGGCACCCAGATAGCGAACATATACTTTGTCGCCTTCTTTGATTTTTGTATCTTCGATTTTTGCAATACGTTCACCAGTGATTTCTGAAATGTGAACCATCGATTCAAAACCATTCAAGATTTTGACAAACAAACCAAAGTCTTTGATACCC
>JAGCRE010000052.1 GCA_017964865.1 Alphaproteobacteria bacterium
CTATACTGTTGGCGATATCAAAAACAAAAAGGAAAAATAAATGAGAGCAGTAACAAAAGATGCTTTAATTTTCTCAACAACGGGTGCTATTGCAATGGCATTGGTGTTGTTTGGGGTGAAAAAATGTAATGATAATGCAGATGAAAAAGCCGCATTAAAAGCAAGGGCTGAAATCGCAGAATCTTTATTGGCTGGCGAAAGTGAATTGGAATCAGAAAATAAAACGCTGGTTTTGCAAAATGACAGTCTGCGTAAAGATTTGGCTGTGGCGGGTGATTCTATTGTTGTGCTGAATGATTCAATCGATGTGTTGAATACAAAAAATACAAAACTGAAAAACGAAAAAGATTCTATTATCGCAGAATTAGATGATTGCAAGGCAAGTAAACAACCGGCTGTTAAGAAAACACCAGTTAAGAAAAAACCTGTGGTGGAATCACAGCCAGCAAAACAACCAGCTAAACCAGAAACAAATAAACCAATGCCAGTTGTTCAAAAACCATGCGAACCTGTCATCATTAAACAAGAACCAAAAAATGAAAATACCGGATCGACAACGGTTAACGTTAATACACCGGGTAACACTATTAACATCAGCAATGGTGGAATTATAAATAATTTCTTTGGTGATTGCGATGCAGCAGAACAGAAAATCCAAGAACAACAGTATGAAAAAGAATTGGAAGCATACAGAAATTCTGTTTATATCTCGTCACAAAAAGTTCGTTGTAAATAAAATATGACGCATTTTTTGGAAATTTTGCCCCTGGTGTAAATCTGGGGGCATTTTTTTGCTAGACAGCATTGGCAAATTTATGTTACTATTAAAGACACAGAGAGAATTTTATGAGATTTATGCGGTTTTTGTTATTTTCTTTGTTCTTTATACCGACGGTGTTGCGTGCGGAGGTTAGTGAGTTTACTGTCGCAGCCCAGTTGTTGGCGGCGGCAAAAAATGCCGATATTCAACAGGTCCAAGTGCTTATTATTAATGGTGCAAATATAAACTTTGTTGATTCAACGGGATTATCAATTGTATGCACTGCATTAATGAACAACGACGTTCGGGCGGCACAAATCTTGCAAATGTATGGTGCCGATGCATCACAATGTGATAGACAGATAAAACAATATAACCAAAGGAATAAGCCGCAAAGCAGTGGGGGACTGTTCAGTGGGTTGTCCTCTGCCCAAAGCATTACATTGACGGCGGCGGGTGCCGCCGTTATTGTTGGTGGACTTTATTTTTTGACCGATTGGTTGAATCCAGGTAACGATAACGATACAACTTCGTCGTCTGGTAACGGATCGCACAATGGGGGCAATAATGGTGGTAATAATATATTAACCCCCGGAACCGAGGCTTTTAAATTGGCCAAAGGACCGGCAGAGTTAGCCGAAAGTTATAATTATGTAGATGCGTTGGATTATTACAGCCCATCAAGCACAAGCAGTATTTTAAATCAAAACTTTGCCAAAATGAACGCATTTGCCGGTGGGCAAAATTATATGTTGATGATGCATGGGTATTCACCGTTGGCGCGTGGTTACCTGGGGCAACGAACATTACGGAATTCAGCCGATGCACCATTTCCGTTGATTGATACAACAACAGGCAATTATTTGTATAATTTTGATGGTCAAAGTGTCCAGGGTGGGGCACCGGTTAATGTCGCAATCGTTACACCAAACGGGGTCAATGCGGCGGTTGATACATCGCTGGGCGAATTTAATGAAACAACAAATCAATATGACTTTATTTTGTTTTCGACACCAAATGGAACGGGTGTTAATTCGGCAAATAATAATATGATTTTCAGCAAGTTCTATAACAACACCATTAATCTGGGGGGCAATTCAACAACACTGGCCGATGATACGATTACCGAAAATGCAAGTCAATTATCATACTTTGATTTGTCGGGATTTGGCACCGCGATTCATAACCCAGATGCAACCGCCACAGATGATTTGTTGGCAAAAATTGTTGGTGGACGTGATGCGGGGTATTCAACCCCAGACTATTTCGGGTTTATGCCAAATGGCCAAATGACGATTTTCAGGACTGGAAATGGAATTGGTATGGTTGACCCAACAATTCCAGTGGCGGGAACGTTTACGTCATTAACTGTGGGTGGTGAATTAAATTTTGGCGGTTTGTCGTTAACGTTGGATTCGGTAACCGACAATACAAACGTTGGCGGAATAAAAACTTTTGTTGCCAAAGACACGTCGGATAATGAATATGCGGGATATATTGGCATAAATGGTTATCTGTATATCGACAGTGATGCCGACGATGTAATTGACCAGGCCTATTCGTTGGATACGGATGGTTTAACAATGACATTGGTCAAAGAACGTGGTGCAATAGATTATGCAAATTATGACGCGTTGCTGAATGGTGCGAGTATGTGGCTTGCCCATGATATTGACTATGGTCGTCGTTCAATGCCGGATATTTTGGCAAATGCGACAGTGGTTGATGGGTTGCATTCGGTAACTGCAAAAACTGTGGATGATGTTTTGGCACTTAATCCCGATTATTATGTCAGTAAATTTACCAGTATGGTGAACGGTGTTTATGATAATACTGGGGCGAATACGGTTGGTGGCAAAGCGGTATCGTTCTTTGGTGGGTTGGGATCGTCTTATTCGCCATTGGTTATATTCTCGACCGGGGCGGTTGAAACAGACAGCACATATTCCGGGGCGACAAAAACAGCAACATTTGAAAATGCGGCACCATTAGTGTTTGATAATTTGGAACATTTGTTTATGTCGGTTGTTGCTGTTGGAACAACAAACAGCACCGCCGACCAGGGGCATGTCAGTACATATGTGCCGGGGGGTTATGCTGTTATGCAATGGGCGGATACCAGTGGGGCCAGCCCGGTATATTATAAATCGCGTGTGTGTGGTGTTGCCGGTGTTGGGGGAACAAATATTGATCCATGGTGCTTTGCGTCGGCGGGTGCCACAGATGCGTTGGCGGTTGTGTCGGCTGCGGGTGCCGCAGGTGCAGTTAAAGGGGCATTTAATTATTTAAGTAATCAACAGTTGTTTGTATTGTTGGCATTAACGGCAGACGGTCCATTGTTGTCAACAAACGCAAATGGACGTGCATATACAAAAGAAAGTTTGACAAGCGATTTGCAATCGCTATACACGTTGCCAAATGAATACCAGTTCCGTGTTGATAATGGCGAAGATTATTTGTCGGTGTTCCGCGAAGTGTTCGGTTACGGTATGATAAACCTTGAACGGGCAACAACCCCAGGCAAAACGGTATATTATCGTGGTGGAACAAAGAATAATCCGGATATTGTTTCTGCGACTTCGGGTAATTCATATTGGCGGGCGGCATCAAATACCGCAGTGCACGTTTCATCTGCATTGCCAATGCGGGCGGCAACATTAACAACATCGGCATATGATGTGGTGGAAAGTTTAGACGGTTCATTGTCGTTACCGCGTATTTGGGAAAATTCTTTTGCGTTGGGCACATCGTCACGACATGCGTTGTATATGGGTGATGTCTTGGGGGAATTAAAGACACGTCGTGATAGTGGCGAAGAAAATACAATTGGAAATATGAGTTTCTATCTGGCCCGGTCAGAACGTGCATACAATGATAATATGGGCGGTCTGGACGAACTGCGTTTGGGTTATGATTCGGGGGCGTTTCATGTTGCCGCAGATTATCAGCATTATTTGACAGATGGTCAATCCCGCTTTAGTGGTATGGCAAATCCAGTTCTGGGGTTGGTGTCAAATGCGGTTACGACGGGATTTGCATATGATATGGGGAATTGGACATTTGGAACACGTGCCTTTTCGGGTGCAATTACAAATGATGGGTTGTTGGAAAATGACCCAACAATTTCATCACAGTATATGCCGGCAACATTGGGATTGGCAAACGGTGTGATGTCAAGCGTTGCGTGGAATAATGATAAATTTGGTGCAACGGTATCATTTGGAAATATGCACGAAACAGAAACTTTGTTGGGTGCAAAAACCGATGGTTTATTGGCATTGGGTGCGGGCAATACAAATTATGTTGATGCCGAATTACGCTATTCGCCAATTGATAATGTTTTGTTAAAATTGCGTGGAACATATGCACGCACAGAAAGTGATGGTGTGGGAATGTTTGTATCCAATGTGTCGGCAATTGAATCGAATGCGTTGGTGTTTGGTGCGGATGTTGGAAATTTCAGTTTTGCAATATCACGTCCATTGGCGGCATACAGCGGAACGGTTAGTGTTCCATATGCACACTATGCGGTGGTCGAAGATTCCAATGGCAGTTATGATATAGATGTTGTTGATACTGGCATTGAAAAACTGCATTTTGGTTCAGACAAACGTGAATTACGTTTGTCGGGTGAATATCGGCACAGTTTCGGTGAATTTACCGACGGAGCGTTTGGGTTTATATATCGCGTGAACCCGAACAATACCGATGAATTTGGAAATGAATCGATATTTATGATGAAATTAAATCACCGTATTGGTATATAAAAAAAAACCGCCCGTTTGGGCGGTTTTTTTTAAGACAATTTATGAATGACCAAGCCACTGCGTAACTTTGGTTCAAACCACGTTGTTTTTGGTGGCATAATGTTACCGGTATCTGCAATATCAATAATCTGTTGCATTGTTACAGGATACAGTGCAAACGCCACC
>JAGCRE010000053.1 GCA_017964865.1 Alphaproteobacteria bacterium
CGACCCCTTGCATGCCATGCAAGTGCTCTACCAACTGAGCTACAACCCCATGCAGCGTCACATTCTATATTTCTTCTTGCTAAATGTCAATTTATTTTGCTAACCTTTTACCGTACAAGGAGTTTTATCATGGATTATACCGCATTAAAAGCCGAGGCTGAACAGAAAACAGCCCAAACAATCGAAGTTTTACGTAATGAATTTGCAGGTCTGCGGACTGGTCGTGCATCAACACATTTGCTGGACGGGGTTCGTGTGCCGGCATATGGTTCGGACATGCCGATTTCACAACTGGCAACCGTTTCAACCCCAGACAATCAAACACTTTCCGTTACTGTTTGGGACATCAATAATGCCGGGGTTGTTGAAAAGGCAATTCGTGATTCTGGATTGGGGCTGAACCCGATGACTGCGGGTGGTGTTATTCGACTAAACCTGCCCCCGCTTACCGAAGAACGTCGTCGCGAATTGACCAAAGTTGCCGGAAAATATGCCGAAGAGGCAAAAATTTCTATCCGTAACATTCGCCAAGACGCAATGAACAAAATCAAACGTGCTGTGACCGACAAAGAAATTTCCGAAGACGACCAACGCAAATACGAAGACGATATCCAAAAAGTCTTTGATTCCCGCACCGGTGAGGTCGATGCGATTTTACGCGAAAAAGAATCAGACATTATGTCTGTGTAACAAACTTTTTGTTTAACCCAAACAAAAGAAGAACATATGTTAAAAACGAACAAAAAAAGTGAAATCAAAACCGATACAACGGCACCTGTGCCACGCCATATCGCATTTATTTGCGATGGAAATCGTCGCTGGGCCGAGGCACGCGGGTTGCCTCCATTAATGGGACACAAGGCAGGCATTGCGAACTTTGAAAATCTGGTTGATTGGTATATTGCACGTGGCGTTACAACCATTACGTTCTTTATATTTTCAACCGAAAATTGGAATCGGTCCCAGGAAGAAGTCGATTATTTAATGGAACTGTTCTATACCGAATTGAAGAAGAATAAAAAGCACGCCTTGGAAAAAAATCTGCGTTATCGCGTAATTGGTTCACGCAATCGGTTGCCAAAACGTCTGGCGGATATGTGCGATGATTTGGAACAATCATCGGCTGAAAACACCGGTGGAACGGTTGCATTTGCGTTGAATTATGGTGGTATGGACGAAATTGTCGATGCCGTCAATGCTGCGATTGCGGTGGGCGAACCCGTTACACGCGAAAGTTTTGAAACATTTATGGATACGGGTGATTTGTTGCCGGTTGATTTAATGGTTCGCACCAGTAATGAAATTCGCATTTCTAATTTCTTGTTATGGAAATTGGCATATGCTGAATTGATGTTCGTGCCAGAACATTGGCCAGAACTGGTAAAGTCTGAAAAGATTTGGCAACGCACACTGGACGAATTTGCACGTCGCAACCGTCGGTTTGGCGGGGGTAAAAAAGCCGACTATGCTGGCAAGGGTAAAAAAGGAAAATAATTATGACAAATACAATGAAACGTATTATCGGCTGTGCTGTATTACTGGCAATTCTGGGAATAATCGTATTACTGGAATACCTTGGTGTTCATGCGGTGCGTTGGGCATCGGTTATTGTTGCATTGGGTATGATTGTTGAAATGGTGTTGGCAATCAAACGTGCCCCGGGTGATATTGTCAGCAAAAATTCACTTGTGTTCTTTGGGTTTTTGGCATGGTTGGTGGTTGTGTTAATCGCTGCATACTTTGTTGGTGTGCACCCATGGAAAATGTTATTATTGCTGATGATTATATCTTGTGCCGATATTGGTGCATGGTTTTTCGGCAAAAATCTGGGCGATGACAAAATGTGGGAACGCATTTCCCCGAACAAAACATGGGCGGGTCAAATTGCCGGTATAATATGTGGAACATTTGCGTCGGTTATGTACGGCTTGTTGGGGGCAGACACTTTCTATCCGCAATTATTATGGATTGGTATAAGCATTTCGTTACTATCACAATATGGCGATTTGACGGCCAGTTGGATAAAACGCAAACTGAAATTAAAAGATTTTGGCAACATAATTCCTGGTCATGGCGGTTTCTTGGACCGCTTTGACGGTTGGATGTATGCGTTGCCGTTAATCTGGCTTGTGATGTCCACAATATAGAATGTATCAAAGAAGGCAAAGGAACCAAATATGCATACTGTTACAACCATTGTTGCATTGTTAATTGTATTGGGTGTCGTGGTATTTATTCACGAACTGGGACACTTTCTGGCGGCACGCTGGGCGGGTGTTCGGGTCAACACTTTTTCAATCGGTTTTGGTCCGGCGATTGTTAAATGGCACGACAAACATGGCACACAATGGCAAATTGCATGTATTCCACTGGGCGGATACGTTTCGATATATGGCCAAGAAGATATGTTCGACCGCAAGAAATATAAAAACCTGCCCCGCGAAAAAAAGGTTGGTCATTATTTATCTGTAAAGCCATGGAAACAGTTTATCATAATTGCCGCCGGTGTTACGATGAATTTCGTGCTTGCGTGGTTTATATATTCCGCAACATTTATGTTCCATCCACGCCAGGTTCAATTACCAGTTGTGGGTCAGGTTATTCGCGACAGTGTTGCATTCAAGGCTGGCGTAAAACCGGGCGATGTTATTATTCGAATTGACAGTAAAAGCATTACAAACTGGGGCGAATTGATTATTGCCAAAGAACTGGCTTCGGCCCGCGATGCAAATGTTGTCGTTTCACGTGGTGAAAACACTGTGCAAATAAAATTGGCACCGTCGGAACGTTGGGGATTGGTTGCAGACGGCAGCAAAACCGAACTTCGTAAAAAGGGTTTCTTTGGTGCAATCTATTCTGGGGCCCGCGAAAC
>JAGCRE010000054.1 GCA_017964865.1 Alphaproteobacteria bacterium
AACTGATTGAAAATTACCTGTTAAAACAAAACCGCAGCAACGTCATATTGGTTGGTAAAAATGGAACTGGGAAAACAGCACTGGTAGAAGGTTTGGCATATAACATCACCCACAAATTATCACACCCATTATTGTCCGATGCAAAAATCATATCTGTAGATTTTGGAACACTGATGCGTGGCACCACATATCGCGGTCAACTTGAAGAAAAATTGTTAAAAATGATGGAAAAAATCAGCGAGAGCAACAGCATATTATTTTTAGATGAATTACATTCGCTGTTTTCGGGTTCTGCCAAAGACAACAGTGTTGCCACCATGATTAAACCATTTTTAACCAATGGCAAGACACGTGTAATTGCCGCCACCACAGACGAAGAATTTTTATCTATTCACGACAGTGCGTTTTTACGCAGATTCAACCAAATCAATGTTTCCGAACCAACGCCAGAAGTCACATTGAATATATTAAAGGGCATAAAACCCACATACGAAAAAACATATTCAATTTCTATTTCAAACGAGGTGCTGGGGGACATTGTTAAGAAATCTAATTTGTATATTCACAACAAAAACTTTCCTGACAAATCTATTGATTTATTAAACTATGTTTGTGTGTTGGCAACCAACGCCCAAGGCGACAAAAAGTGCAATATTGATATGGTGAACAAGGCGTTGATTGACGCATTTAATATACCAATGGAAATGTTGAAAACATCTGAATCTATGCAAATATTAAATTTGCAGAAAAAATTAAACGACAAAGTTTTTGGCCAACAAAATGCCATTGAACAGGTTTCTGCGACACTGACCCACTCTTACATACTGCACACAAATAAAAGTGCAACCCCCCAGGCAAGTTTCTTGTTCTGTGGTCCAAGTGGCGTTGGTAAAACCAAAACTGCCGAAGAAATTGCGGCATTGCTTGGGCGTGGGTTTTCTGTGTTTAATATGAACGAATATCAAAACGAAATAGACGTACAAAAATTGACTGGTGCGGCGCCTGGATATGTGGGATATGAATCTGGGGGACAATTAACAAATATTGTCAGTCAAAACCCATATACAGTATTATTGTTTGATGAATTTGAGAAAGCCCACAAAAACATTCAACGATTACTGTTGCAAATTCTGGACAAAGGAACATTCACAGACAATCGTGGTATGAAGGTAGATTTCAACAATACGATTATCATAATGGCAACAAACGCCGGTGTCCAAAATAACAATCCCATTGGATACGGCAACACAGTATTCAACCAAAACATTACACCCAATATGTTATCAAAAACTTTTATGCCGGAATTTTTGGGACGCATAAACCAAATTGTGACATTTAAACCACTTGAACAACCTGTATTACATCAGATTGTGGACTCTTTGTGTTATGAATTGTGCGCACAAATTAAACAAGAATACCGCATGGGGTTATCCATCAGTCCGGCAGTACGAGATTTTGTAATTCAGAAAGGTTTTCAACCGGCACTTGGGGCGCGCATAATTAAAAACACATTCAAACAAGAAGTTGAAATGCCTGTTGCGCTTGAAGTTATTAAAAAGTGTAATTCGCCACAAGGCAAACAAAACAAGTTATTTGTTGATTTGATAAATGACAAGGTCGTGTGTAAAACCCGATAATCAAAAAATTAAACCGGCGTTTCGCCGGTTGAATTTTTGGTGCGGGCGAAGGGAATCCCTCGACACTTTGTGTCTGCGGGCAACCCGTAACGATTTCACCACGTTGCACTTGTGAAATCTACTTGGTTTCGAACCCTCTTTACCGGGTTCTCTTCCGTCGCCACGACCCAAAAAATATAACCGACACTTTGGTCGGTTCTATTTCTGGTGCGGGCGAAGGGAATCGAACCCTCGTCTTCAGCTTGGGAAGCTGACGTGCTGCCATTATACCACGCCCGCGGCTGTGCAAAGATTCTATATTATTGTTTTGGCAATGTCCAGGATATTCTGTGATTTTATTTGACTTTACGAATTTTTCGGGTAATAATTGTCCTGCAAATCCCAAAGATTGCCATTACTAATCATCCAGATGCGGTATGCATTGGAACGTCATCCGGCGAGTTTTCGCTCTTGACGGCGGTTTTCTTTGTGGATAAAAGTCATAAAAAACAAAAAGGATATTAAAAAATGGCTACTGTTATTCGTTTGGCACGTTATGGTGCAAAAAAACGTCCGTATTATCACGTTGTTGTTACAGATTCTCGTAACGCACGTAATTCTGGAAACATCTTGGC
>JAGCRE010000055.1 GCA_017964865.1 Alphaproteobacteria bacterium
ACCGAAGGTGCCGCAGAATAATATTATGCGAGAGCCATCAGAACAATATCTTCGAAACAAAGCCAAACGCTGTATCAATACAGCGTTTCGGACTTTGTGGTTTGACGATATGGAAATGCGGGATATTCTTTACGACAGTTATATGTTAAGTATCGATGCCATGATTAACTATACACGTCACAAAGATGTCGATTTGCATGAATATTATTTTGATGGTCTGCGTAAGGTATTGCGACAATTACCGTATGTTCGAAACTTTCACAGACACCAGCGATAAGATACAATGGATACAACAAAACTGATTTTGGTTGGAAAAATTGTTGCCCCCCAGGGGATTCGTGGTGACGTGCGTATTCAAACATACAGCGAAAGCCCGGATGACTTTCGGAACTTTAATGTTCAAAGCAAGAAATTCAATTCTGGCGATTTCAAATTTATTCGTGTTGTTCCAAATTCGACTGTGATTATTGCACATATTACGGGTGTTGACGACAGAAATACCGCCGAAACACTGCGGGGAACAGAATTGTATATTGACCGCGATGCCCTGCCCGAACTGGCGACGGATGAATATTATCAATCTGATTTAATTGGCTTTACCGTTGTGCGTGACGGTGAAAAAATTGGCACTGTATCGGGTTTTCAAAACTTTGGTGCCGGCGACATAATTGAAACAGATAATGGCGATTATATATCGTTCATTGGTGCAAATGTTGATATGACAACAAAAACAATACTGGTGAAATAAAGGAAAAAAATGGCTACTATTACTGGGTTTAGTGTAATAATTCCCATAACATATGAATCATGTCCAAAAAATATGACCTTTTCGACATGTCCGTTGCGTAAATATATCGCCGATGGGAAATGTATTTTTTATCGCGAAGAAGATAATTTACTACTTACCAAACAAAACAAACGTTCATGGGAAGAAGTTCGTGCCAACATTGAACAAATGTATGAAATCTGCACAAAATGTCAGGCAGAAGCCAAACAAAAGACAAAATAAAAAATGCGTAATACAGAATTTCGTCCATTAATAACAACCAGTGATGAAAATTGCCCAGAAAACGCAAACCCGGCAACGTGTTCTTTGTGTCGGTATCTGCGTAAAAACCAGGCAACAATTAATCGTGAACCGGTCATCTATATTAACAAGCTGAAATCAACGGAATATAAAAAACTGATAAACGAAATTACAAAAATGCGTGAAATTTGTAAAAAGTGCCGTATCAGAAATAATAAAACAAGATAAGCGAATATATAAAGGAACATAAACGATGTACACCAATTTTAACGTTCAATTAATCGATGAACAATGTCCAAATAATATGACACAACAAAACTGTCCACTGCGTAGTTTTATCAATAAAGGTCAAGACACATTTCATATATCTAACTTTTCTGTATTTGTTAGTGAAATGCAATTGGTTCCAAACAACCCAGATGATACAAATAAAATTATAAAGACATGGAACGATATGCGGGCAATATGTGTAAAGTGCCACGCAGATAACAAACAGAACACAAAATAAAGGCTTATAACAAAATGAAAAAGTCGATTTGCTATCGTGCCAATGCCGTTTGTAATTGTGATTGCAACAAACCTTTCCTTGAATGTGAGGTTGTTAAACAGGCAGACGCATTACAAAAGCAATATAATTTTTGGATGACAATTCATTACAAGGCAATTCCATTCGAAATAGACATTGATACAATACAACTATTACCATTTTTCTTGAAACAATTGCAAGATTGTGCAGAACAGTGTCGTAAAACCCAGGGAAAACAAAGATAAAATGCATTTTCATATACTGACCATTTTTCCAGAATTGTTTCCAGGAACACTTGGGTCCGGGGTGGTTGGTCGTGCATTAGAAAAAGGCATTTGGTCGTATGATGTTATCAATATTCGCGACTTTGCGATAAATAACTATGGCAGTGTCGATGATGAACAATTCGGTGGCGGAACGGGTATGGTTATGCGTCCAGAACCATTGGCAGCAGCGATTGATTCAATTAAAAACCCGGGTAAAATCATATACTTTTCACCACGCGGTCCACGTTTAGATCAAAAGATGGTGCGGGAATTTGTCGCGGATTCAGATGCAACATACACCCTGATTTGTGGGCGGTATGAAGGTATTGACCAACGTATTATTGATGAATATAACATTATGGAATTATCGATTGGCGACTATATACTGTCGGGTGGCGAAATTGCCGCAGAAGTTTTTGTTGACAGTTGCGTTCGTCTGTTAGATAATGTGCTGCACGGTGGGGCTGAATCCACCGAAAATGAAAGTTTTGAAATCGGCGGGTTGGAATGGCCGTTATATACCCGACCGTCAGTATGGCGTGGACGTAATGTCCCAGAAGTCCTGCTGTCTGGCCACCACGGCAACATCGAACGGTGGCGGAAACAACAATCGGACGAA
>JAGCRE010000056.1 GCA_017964865.1 Alphaproteobacteria bacterium
AACATTGTAAAACGTTTGGTGAAGATGTCGCATATCAATGCTTTGAAAAGCACACAAAAGCGATGCGTGGATTTATCGTGAAAAATATCAAACATGGGTATTTTGGTGCTGTGTGTGATAATATTCAGGAGGCATTGGCCAGTGCCAACGACAAATGGTTCTGTTTCATGGGCATAAAACAAGGTCAAAAACACAAATAATATAACAAATGGGGGAAATAATGGCAGAAGTAACAGCAAAATTAATTCAAGAACCGCGTGAAAAAACATCTGCAGGCATGATGGATTGTAAAAAAGCATTAGTTGAAAATAATGGTGATATCGAAGCCGCTGCCGATTGGTTGCGCCAAAAGGGTATTGTCAAAGCGGCGTCCAAGGCCAGTCGTGTTGCTGCATCGGGCTTGGTTACCGTTGTGAAATGCGACAATATGGGCTGTGTGGTCGAAGTTAATGCCGAAACAGACTTTGTTGCGAAAAATGACAAGTTCCAAAAATTGGTTGCCGATGTTGCAAACAAAGCAATCGAATTGGCGGGCGACTTTGACGCAACAATGAATGCCGTCAAAGATGACATTGCCGCAACAATCGCGACAATTGGTGAAAATATGAATCTGCGTCGTATTGCAAAGGTGAACGGTGACCATGTCTATTCGTATATTCACAATGCGTTGGTCCCAGGTATGGGTCAAATTGGTGTTGCCGTTGCAATCAATGGTGGCAACGAACATATTGATGAAATTGGTCCAAAAATTGCTATGCACATTGCGGCAATAAACCAGAATTTATGACAATCGCAGATGTTAACCCAGCGTCCGTTGAACGTGAAAAGAAAGTTTTCATTGAATCGGGTGCAACCGCGGGCAAACCAGAAGCTGTTGTCGAAAAGATGGTTGCGGGCCGTATCAACAAATGGTATGCAGAATCTGTTCTGGAAGAACAGCCATTTGTTATGGACCCATCGAAAACTGTCAAACAGGTTATTGACGAAGCCGGTGGTAAATTGGCCGGATTTGCGTATTTCGTCTTGGGTGAAGGTATTGAAAAACGTTCAGACAACCTGGCCGACGAAGTTGCAAAAATGTTACAATAACTTGTATTATTGAACAAAATTAGAAAGTCCGGCCGATGTGCCGGATTTTTTAATAATAGGCTTGCCCGACGGCTAAAACAATGCTATGATTTCGGCATAAAGGAATTATAAAAATGAAAAAATACACAATAACCAGCATCGATAAAAACAGTAAAACAAAAGTAACGGTGTTTGTTGGTGATGAAGAATTCTTTACAATACCAAAAGATGAACAGTCTGAAAAATTAATCCCCGGGGATAAAATTGGTGTTATGTATGATAATATTATAGGCAGTATGCCAGTGGCATATATCTATAATGGCAGGGTTGATATGGGGGCGTTTGCACCATGTGAATCAATGGGGGGACACTGTTATGTCGATAAAATAAAGTGGTGGGACAGACCGTATTTTAATTTTATTGCGGCCAAGAATATTGTTGCAGATGGTAAAAAACCACGTGTCGCTGCGTGGCAGAATGCACAGATATTGGCCGGAATTATTGCAAAAAAGCGTGTAAGATAAAAGGGTTAAAAATGCAGAACGAATTGCTTCACGAACTAGAACAACGTGGTTTTATTAATCAATCGTCAAATATGGACGCATTGAACGACGCATTAAATAATGGAAAAATCTGTGCTTATTTGGGTGCTGACCCAACCGCGGATTCATTGCACGTGGGACACTTGGTTCCGGTTATGATGATGCGTTGGTTCCAAAAATATGGACACAAACCAATTATGTTGGTCGGTGGGGCAACGGGACGCATTGGTGATCCGTCGGGTCGTGATTCGGGTCGCCCAATGATGACCGAAGAAACATTGGCTAAAAATGTCGCGGGTCTTAAAAAATCTTTTTCAAAATTTATTAAGTTTGGTGATGGGGCATCGGATGCGATTATGGTTGATAACTATGATTGGATGAAGGGTTACAGCCACCTGGACTTTTTGGCACAATATGGAACAGACTTTACCGTTCCGCATATGTTAAGTATGGAAAGCGTTAAACGTCGTTTGGAAAATGGTATGACGTTTTTGGAATTCAACTATATGACGTTCCAGGCGGTTGACTTTTTAACACTGAATCAAAAATATAATTGCGTGTTACAGTTGTGCGGTGCCGACCAATGGGGCAACGCAGTTATGGGAATTGAACTGGTCCGTAAAAAATTAGGCAAAGAAGTTTTTGTGTTATCAACGTCACTGATAACCGACGCCAATGGAAACAAAATCGGCAAATCGGCCGGCAATGCGGTATGGGTGAACGAAGACAAATTGTCGGCATATGATTATTACCAGTATTTCCGCAATACGCCCGATGATTTGGTGGAAAAGTTCTTGAAAATCTTTACCGAAATTCCATTAGATGAAATTGCCGAAATGTCCCGTGCAAAAGATGCCGAATTAAATGCGGTAAAAAAGAAATTGGCATTTGCAGCAACAGAAATTGCACATGGACATGATGCGGCGGTTGCGGCAGAATCTGCGGCGGCAGCATTGTTTGGTGGTGGCGGCGATGTGGAAAATATGCCAACGGTTGAAATTGAAATGCACAATGAAATGGGAATTTTGGACTTTCTGTGTGTGGCCGGTCTTTTCGATTCGAAATCCGAGGCACGCCGTAATGTAGAGCAGGGCGGAATCCAAATTGATGGTGCAAAAATCACTGACCCAAAGACGATGATTAAACCTGCTGAAAAAATTATGGTACAAAAGGGTAAAAAAGTATTCTTGCGTGTGATTTGCAAATAAATTAAATCGGTAACGCTGTTTGAAAAGCGTCGA
>JAGCRE010000004.1 GCA_017964865.1 Alphaproteobacteria bacterium
CCACAGGACGTAAAAGATTTAAACGAACATCAAGTACAAGAAATATATAAAAGTGAATATTGGGATAACACGAAAATACCGCAAATAGAAAACGACAGAATACGTAATGCGGTGTTTGATATGAATGTTATGGGTGGTGCTGGAAAAGTTGTTCAAAAGGCATTAAACTCTTTTCTTGATGCAAATTTAATGGTGGATGGCATTATCGGCAAAGAAACAATAAAAGCCATAAACACGATTCCAGACACAAGGGTTCAAGAATTTATGTCAATAATCAAGTCAGCCAGAATCAATTACTTGCAAAATACAAAAAATTGGGAAACTGCGAAAAACGGTTGGATTAAAAGAACGAATTCATACTAAAAAAAGAGTGTTTTTTATTGTGAATATGTTCCTTTTGTGCTTTCCAAATTTTTGCCGGCTAATCACCCGACACTTTACATATAGTGCTTTCTTTTATGATTTCAAGCGGTGTTGGCAAAAAAATTTAATAATGTATAATTTGTTTTGTTTTACTGCTTTTTTGTGGTATAATGTGTGACATGAAAAAGAATATATTGTTTTTGTTTATTGCTGCGGCTGCAATTGCGGGCTGTCGGTCAAACGATGCACCGGTTGAATACGAATATGCCGAATGTATCAACTGTGATGGTGCAAATGTGGTTGAATATTCAATGCCAAACGGCAATGATTTGAAACTCGAAACAGCACATCATGTGATTGAGATTCAGGCACAACCGGGCAAACAATATGATTACTATGTCTGGACGGGCGATAAAACCTATGCTGATGACCCCGATTTGGTCGTTCAAGAGGGGGTGCCGGCTGTCTTAGTACCCGAAGAATAGTCCGTTGTAATTGCGTATTTCATAAAATCTAGTATGTCATCGGGCATTGAACCGAAATTCATTTCCATCAGTAAATTATCACCTGTATCGGGGTATATTATCATTGTAACGTTCATGATGCCGTTATTACGATATGCGTTATACAGGGCCTGGCTGAAACGCGGATTGGTCGCATATGAATCACTGGCACCGCTTATCATCAATATGGGTGTATTAAATGCGACATCTGGTTTAATAGATTTTATTCCACGAAATAACGACATATAGAATTCGTGGGTGCAATTTAATTTTGAACGTCGTCTGCGTCTGCCAAAAGACAGACGATTTAATATGTTTGCGGGGGTGTTTTTACCAAAGATTTTTGCACAACACCACGCAAAAAATTCCGCGATGTTTAATGCAAATGTTGGATATTTGCCAACGTTGGCAAGACATACACCTGCCGCGGGGCTGGTTGATTTTTGTAATATCGCCTGGGTTATAATGCCACCATATCCATATCCAAAAATTAGCACCGGCAGATTATATTTACCAATCAGGTAATTCATTATATTTATTTGTAATTGCACAGATTTATCAAAAGAATAGGGATAATCATCGTGGCAACCACATGGTGGACGGTCGGCACCAAAAACTATATAGCCGTTTTTGTTCATAAACTTTGCGAAACGATTATATGTTTTTATATTGTCGCATATACCATGAATAATTTGAACTATGCCAATTGGCTTTTTGACATTGTCCCAAATGGCACAAACAACCTGGATATCATTTGTAACTGTAAAAGTTTTTTCTTTCATCGTTTTTATTCCCTTTACAATGAAAGATTGTATTCATATTACATACGTTATGCGATAGGTTCGTTTTCCGCTTGTACGTGTAATTAAATCGCATTGCCGGCGGTAAAACCACTTGCCCATGCCCATTGCAGGTTGAAACCGCCCAAATCACCGGCAATATCGATAACTTCACCAGCAAAATACAGACCGGAACATAATTTAGATTCCATAGTCTTGGACGATATGTCGGCGGTATCAATACCACCACGAACAACCTCGGCTGAATCAAGCGAATAAAATTTAATGTTCGATAATGGAATAACAAAATTGTTTATTTTGTTCGCAATATCACGTATTTCCGGGTCACGCAAATCGGCGATGCGGACAGATTTTTTATCACCACATATCCAATGGGCAATACGTTCTGGTATTTTTTCCGCTATGGCCCCAGCAAGACTCTTTTTCCCATTTTGATGTTTATATGCGACCAGAAATTCATACATATCGGTTTGGGGCGATAAATTGATAATAATATCTTTGTCTATATCACGAACTGTTGCACGATATATGGCGGGGCCACCAATACCAGTGTGAGTGATAATCATATCATCGTTAATTGTTTTTGTGCCGATTAATACAGAAACAGACATTGATATTCCTGCTAATTCGGTTGGAAAAGCGTTTGTTTTTATTTGGCACAGGGCGGGGCGAATTGGCACAATTTTATGCCCGAATTTGTGGGCTATTTTATGTCCAATGTCTGACACCCCCAGTTTCGCAAATGATGTGCCACCCGTTGCAATAATAACTTTGTTGGATTGAAAATCACTGTTTGTTGTATGAACGATAAAATCGTTGTCTTGTTTTTCAACATCAATGACTTTTGTGTTTGTGATAAATTGGGAATTATGAACATCCCCAATCAATGCGTTAACAACTGCGGTTGCACCGTTTTCACAAAAGTATTGACCTGGGGCTTTTTCAACAATACCAAGATTATGTTCTTGCATCCATAAAACCATATCATTTGGTGAAAATCGTGATAATGCACCACGAACAAAGTCGGGGTTTTTGCCAAAATACCGATTCACAGATGCAGCCATATTGGTAAAATTGCACCGACCACCACCAGACACCGTAACCTTGCGTGCCGGGGTGTTGCCCATATCAATAATAGCAACACTTTTTCCATTGCGTTCGGCACATGCGGCGGCAAATAATCCAGATGCACCCGCCCCAATAATAATCACATCGTATTTTTTCATGATTATATTTATAGTATAAAAGATTCATGGACGCAATAAAAACCCCAGTTTTCATAACTGGGGTTTATCTGTCATTAATATGGTATATATCCAGGTTTACACTTGCGTTCGCACTTTTTTGTGCCTTGGTTCCAACCAATAGATACCAACTTGTCATCGTGATCCCACATGTCTGCAAGGCAAATTGCTTCACATCTGTCGCCATTTAATGCGAACTTTTCACCCTGGTACATACAAGACGCAATTTCGCAACCGCTGACATAACTGCTGACCGCTTGTTCGCCATTTACATACTTGTTCTTGCATTCACCACATTGGTCTGACGAACCTGGTAACTTTTCGTCTGGATCGCTGGTGTATCCAGCATCGCAAGATGTCGCAATACATGGCCCCCATTGACCACGTGCATCGTCCCATTCGTGTGTGCCAATACCATGTGGTAATACGCATGTCTGGTCGTCTAATACGCACGCATTTGCAGATATATGATAACCATCGGCACATTTTGACACGTTACATGTTCCAAATGCATTTTTCGTAATATTCCATTCTAAAAATGCCTCAGTTGCATTTGGTATCATGTTTGTACAATCTTTCTTGTTTTCAACGCATGCATAAATACTTGGGTGGAATCCATCCTTGCATGTTTTGACGATACAATTACCGTTTTCTTCGTATGTAAGTGCATTTGCATCGCGGTTGCATGGTGAACATACACCATTTTTCATTTCAAATGCACCGTGACACGCAGATTCAATGCATACCCCATTGGCTAATTCGTCTTTGTCACATGGGTTACCTGTTTCTGAAACGCCATAGAATTCACATAATTCCGGATAATTGACGGTTTCTTTGCCTGTAACCGGGTATGCTGTACCATATGTAACATTACGTTGTAAACATGTGGCATAACAATCTTCGATCTTGGTTGCCATTATGTTTGACCCGTTCCATGTTGTAAACGCATCACCACTTGTCGGGCATTGTGTTGAACCGTCACCAACACCACCATCGGTGCCGTCGCAATAGAATCCCGGACGACATGCAACACATTCACTGCCTTTGGCATAATATCCTGGCATACAGTTTCCAACCTCCCATATGGCTTGGATAGATGTGTTTTGTGTTGTAAACGTATTGTTAACAAACTTACCATCAGAATCAATAACGACTGTATCACCCGATTTATAAGCAGCAAATTCATATCCTGTTTTAGTGGGCAGTTGCACCAACGAATAAATCTTTTGTGTGGCACCTGCATTTGAATACCAACCATCACCATATTTCATATATATCGTTGATGGGACACTGCTTGTTGTGGCATCATTGTCATCAAGTGTGATTTTGTAAACGTTTGGTGTCCATTGTGCGACCAATTCTTTGTCTGTTGTAAAGTTCCATGTAAATGATGTACCAACAACATGGGTCGCTATACCGTCATCCCATCCGGCAAAAGAATACCCAGGTTTGATGCATCCGGTGTTGTTTGCGGGTGTAAATGCTGATCCATATGTTGCGGTGTCTGGACTTGGTGCGATTCCGGTACCCAATCCGCAAGAATAGGTAACTGTATATGATGCGGGATTGCACGACGGGGTGTTGGTATGATTGTTGACGGACGAATACCCCGGATTACATGTCGCATTATACGTGCACAGGTTATATGCAGATGCGGAAGCATTATAATAAGCCTTTGCGTTATCTACTGTGGTTGTTCCGTTTGAAATCGTCTTTGGTGTGCAGACATTGTAACATTCCGTTGGCGATTTTGCACCCTGACCACTAGTGGTTGCATTTATAGCACCCGTCAACGAACTACAAGAATACTGCTGTGTGCTTGTCGGGTCACCGTTAATTGTATCGGTGGGGCCTGGGCTCCAATATCCTTCGTCTGTCTTTACGCACTTTGTTGGGTCGGTTGGTGATTTATAATACCCGGCATTGCAATATGTAATTTCAACATCTTGGCATGAATTGTTATCATAATCACCATCGGTATCATTGTCATGATAGCACACAACATTACCACCACCATTACCGTCTGGTAATTCTACCCCAGATGTGGTTGAATAGCACTGCGTAATACTTGTGCTGCCACTGGGCGACGCAACGGTCGTGTTTGCAACATCACTGGCCGGACATTTTAATTCACAACCTGTGTTTTCATCAAAACGTTCGATTTTTACAACTTCTTCGCCAGGGCAATAATAGCCTGGGGTACATGAAGTATTGTCTGCTGACTTACCTGTGGTGCATTGAAACAATTCATCAACCCAACGTGCATATAATGTGACGCTTTCTGTAAACTTATAAGCCGACGGTAATACACCATTTTTATCAATAACCACTTTTCCACCTGTCGGTGCATCCCAATACCCAAAGAACACTTTATTTGTTAATGTTGGTTTTGTAATAGTTGTTATATAGTTAGTGCTGTCTTGGTCTAAAACAAAACCTGTGGCAAACTTTTCATATATCACCCCAACACCACCACTGCCGGCTGTATCACTCAAAGTAATTGTATAAACGTTCGGGTTACACTTGGCTTCGGTTAAACTTGCTGTATAACCACTGGGACAAGAACACGGCAAAACCCACCGGCATTGTTGTTTATACTTTTTTGTATTAGCATCATTGATTTCATTAGGATAATAAACAACACCAGTAACGTTATTTAGTTCCAGTTCGCACGTTGCCAAAGGATCTTTTGTTAAATCTGGGTCAGTTGCACAATCAAATGCATGATATTGGAAACAATTTGTTATAGGCGTATCGTTTCCTAACAACGAATATGGATATTCTATGGGGCAAAGAGCACATATATTGGTGTTCTTTTCACCAAATTCATTATAAAAATCGGTTACACCAGTATAATAACGACCAACTGGGCTAAAGGTGTTTCCTTGGCAAGCCACGTTTACGTACGGGCATAGTATATCGGTTTTACATTCAGAGGAACCATAGTATTTTATACCATCAACCATAGCGGAAAAATCATAAGTTACATTTGAAAATTTATTACTTAACACATATTCTGGCATATCTGATGCGACTTCGTGTTCGCACAATGTTTGACATGTTGTATAACATTTGTTAATGCCTTCGGCCCCCAGGTCAGATGTGTATCCGCTTGGACATGTTTTACAAGAACTGGTGGTGGAATCATAGTATTTACCACGTGTACAATTACCGGGTGTTTGTATCCAATGTGCGGTTAATGTTTTTGATTCGGTGTACATCCACGTAAAACCAAAATTTTCTTTCTTGATATCGTCAGTACCAGAAACAGACCAACCGTTAAAAATCCAACCAGAACGAGAGCACGTGTTTGCTGGTGTTAATAAAACATCTGCATATGTCGCAATTTTGGCAACGGGGGGGGTTCCAGTTCCAGCACCGCATGAAAAATTCACATTGTATGTATTGGGAACACATGAATTAATATCTGTTGTATCATTATAGTTTTCTTCACATTCCCATTTAGCATACAAGTCTATCTGACCTGTGGTGCCAAGTGGTATGTAATCAATTTCATCGCCACTAAAATTCGTATTGGCATACCATCCACTAAAATAAGAGTGTTCACGAACAATAGGACCCAAATACACATCTGTATCAATATCATATGTATCTGGGTTGTCTGGTCGAATTCCACCACCATTAGAATGGTATATTATATCATATTGTACGGGTTCGTATTTCCCCTGTAACGTTGTTGTTCCAGATGTAACCCCCAGCATATCAAAATCACAGGGAACATTTTGTTGATTATAAGTGATAATATGGCCGTTTACTGACCAAGATGCAATAACACGTCCCGTTACTTCTGGGGCGGTTGGAACAGAAAATGTTCCGCCAAATTCACATGTCGTGTCGGGCATGCTGTTACCATACCCTGGATTCCAATGCAAAGTTATTATTTCTGGGTCAGCAAACGCATTTGCACCAAATGTGCATACGCATAAAAATGCCAAAAAACCCAGGAACTTGCGGATTTTTCCCATTTCTTCCTCTCTTTTGTAATTCATGGTAGAAAAAACACAGGGGGTTACGCAAGAAAAAAATTCACGACCATATATAAAAAGAAAACAATCAAATAAAAAACACACCAATGGTGTGTTTAGTATAAAATTTTGTGGTGGGTTATGTAGGACTCGAACCCACGACCAAAGCGTTATGAGCGCTCCGCTCTAACCAACTGAGCTAATAACCCACAGCCGCCATTATATATGTTTTTGATTTTCTTGCAAGATATTTTTTATTGTGCCAGAATAGGGCTATGCCTGAAATTGTTCCAATTTTAAATAAAGTACAAATGGATGCGTTTAATACACTGGAACGTACTAATTCTAACATTTTGATTCTTGGCCCCGCTGGAACAGGTAAATCAACATTTGTAAATTATCTTAAATCTGCATCAAAAAAGCGTGTTGTTTGTGCGTGTCCAACGGCGGTATCGGCACTGAACGTTGGGGGACAAACAATACATTCGTTGTTTCAGATTCAGCCACGTGATTTTATTATGATGGATTTGCTGAAATTAAAGGCCAAACCGCGTAATGTGCTGAACGCAACCGATGTATTGATTATCGATGAAATTTCGATGGTTGCCCCAGATTTATTGGATGCAATGGATTATCTTTGTCGTGCGGCACGACACAACAACGAACCATTTGGGGGAATTCAAATTGTGGCTATTGGTGATTTGTTTCAGTTGCCCCCTGTTATAACACGTGATGCAGAACAATACTATGTATCAGAATACGGATATGCAAACTCTTATTTTTTTGATTCACATGTGTATGCCCGTTCACATTTTGTGCCATTTAATTTTGAAACGGTTTATCGCCAAAATGATGGCGATTTGTTGAATAATTTGATGCGATTGCGTAAAAATGATTTAGAAACGTTGGAATTTTTTAATCATTGTCATATTTTTGATGAAACACGTCGGGCTAATGCAGTTTTGATTACGCCATTTCGGGCGGTTGCTGAACGTATTAATGCCGAACGTTTGGACCAGATAAAGGCACCACTGATAACATATACGGGTGAATTGTCCGGTTCGTTTGCAGAACGTGATGTTCCGGCCCCAATGAAATTGGGACTAAAGCAGGGGGCTTTGGTTGTATTCGTGAAAAATGGTGATAAATGGCACAATGGGTCAATGGGAATTGTCGAACAATTGAATGCACGTGAAATAGTTGTTCAAATGTTAAATAAAAATCGTGATGTTGTCGTGGTAAAACCTGAAAAATGGCAAAAAATAGAATATGTTCGTGATGAAAATGACAGAATTCAAGAACAAGAAGTTGGCAGTTTTAAACAGTTTCCATTAAACTTAGGTTATGCCATGACGATACACAAGGCCCAGGGTAAAACATTAGATGCGGTTGTGGTTGATATTTCGCGTGGGGCATTTGCACATGGGCAAACATATGTTGCACTTTCACGCACACGCAGTGCAAATGACATGCATCTGTTAAGTCCGTTGCGAAATCGTGATGTGATTTTTGATGGTCGGGTTATTGATTTTATAAACAGTATTGTCTAGCGTTCTGTGTTTGGTGCTTTTCGCAGGTCTTTGTTCATAATCTGCATAAAAAATTTGCCGTTTTTCGCCAATGTATCAAAGTTTGGACGAACAGAATCACTGTTTGACACTGGGGATATCAGGTGTTTTACATCTGGTATGGGTTTGCCCTGCAAAACCGCACGGGCCCCATTAATGACAGCATTTCGTTCGGCTGCCATAATAATTACCCCATCGGGGGTAAGAATGTTTTGGGCAATTCCTGGCAATAAATCGATAATTTGATGTTCCAATACATAGTCGTATGTAAAATTATGCACGACAAATAAATTTCCCAATTCAAAATAAGATGGTGCGATATCGGCATTATGTTCAATAACATATTCTGAAAATTTATTATGAAAGTCCATATTGGTATCGTTCGCAGACATAAAAGAAATTGTGTTAAATTTAGATTTTTCTAATGGGGTTACAGGGGCGTGCTGGATAACCAATATATTCTTCATAACTTTGGTAATCAGTGCGGTATTGTACCCCAGTTTACGCATATCGGCAAACATCATATCTTGAAACGTCCGCACCGGCACAGAACCATGACAGTGCGTAAAGAAAATGACATTACGGGCATTTTGTAATGCTGTATCATCGGGTAATTTATTCCCTGTTTTATCGGCAATACGTGGGCGAATAATTGCATCATAAAGTTCGTTGACATAATTTGTATCGACATCAAACGTTTTTGCGTTCGGGTTCATAATTTTTGAACGTGCACGTGTAAAAGCATTTGCACGTTCCATATTTCGATTAGAACATTTGATGTTTTCATATACAACCGGGTCGGGGGTCAAATCGGGTGTTTTTGTTATTCCATCTGGGGTGTAAGATTTCTGTGTTTCATAATAATACACCGAATATATTTCAACACCTGTAATCGCACAATAATCCAACCACTTTTTTAATGTTGATGCGTAATAATTTGCTTCTTTGATTGAATATGTTCCTTCGCCCCCCAATGCGATAATGCATGGAATGTTTGTTGGAACATTTTCTGTGGGTTCAATACCATAAATACATGTGTCTGTTTTAGGGACCCGATGGGCGATTTTTCCATGTGTTATGTGTTGTGTTTTATCGTCCATTTTAAATCCCTTTTGACATGATAATTGCATCCGTTCCGTCATAGTATTTTGGACGTTTTCCAACCGCCTTAAAACCCAATTTTTCATACAGTTTTTTTGCCGGATAATTTACTTCACTAACTTCTAAAAAGATATTAATAACACTTTGTTTTTTTAATTCTTGTTCCATTAATAAAATCATTGATTCTGCAATGCCAGAACGTCGCATATTAGGGGTAACGCCAATGGTGATAATTTCGGCTTCGTCTGCGGTTGTTCGCCACACGATAAAACCGTTTTTTGATGCCACAATTTCGCACCCAGATTTTTTCAATTCCATAAAGTCTGATTCCGCCCATGGATGATCGGGAAAACATTGTTTATGAAGTGCGACAATTTCGTTTAACATTGGTTTTTATTTTCCCTGTTTATTTGTTTCAACATAACTGGGGCGTAAATACATTGGAATTACTGGTTCGTTTTTGTTTTCTTGTAATTTTTGTTTAACGATTTGCGTGCCTAATTTTAAATCAAACGGTTTGTGTCCAACGGTTCGCGGCCATTCCATCTGCTTTGTTTCCAATTCGTCAATTGACATAGTGCAGGGGGGTAAATTTTTCGCCCCAACAAAGAAATCACCATGCCCCGATTCAATCGCAACAAATGCATCTGGATTTGCGGCCAGGTATAATTCAAATGCGTTTATCGGCACAACCGGAATACCCAACCCCATCGCCAGTCCTTTGGCATATGCAATACCGATGCGGATACCGGTAAAACTGCCGGGGCCAACAACAACACCGATGGCTGAAATGTCCGACCAACTTGAACCACATTCGGTGATAAACTTTTCGGTTTCTGTCGGCAATGCCAAAGATTGTTTTTCGGTTGCAACAGACTTGTATTGGTTATCCAACACAAATTCTAAATCGGTTGAAGAAGAATTTATTATTAAAATCATTTTTGTTTCCAATTATCAAACATTTGATATAACATTCTGGATACAATTTCACCAGGTCTTTCAATCGGGAAATAGTGAGAATTCATAACAACACACGAGTATTTTGCCGGCATAATCAGGTTGTTATCGGGTAAACTGTCCACCTTTCTTTTGATGATAGAAATGTTGTACAGGTTAGTATGTGCCATTATGCAGTAATCAACAAGTCCACCGTTTGCACCGTTATACAGTTTGCTTGTCTGTA
>JAGCRE010000057.1 GCA_017964865.1 Alphaproteobacteria bacterium
CCCGTCTGGTGAAAAAGGTTGAATCCAAAAAGGCGGCAAAATAACTGTCGCGTTTGGTTGGGTTATGGCCCTGTGGCGGAATTGGTAGACGCGCTTGACTCAAAATCAAGTTCTGCAAGGAGTATCGGTTCAAGTCCGATCAGGGCCACCAGAATAAAAACCACCCGTTTGGGTGTTTTTTTATTTTTCTGCTTTTGCTATTTTCTTACGCAGTTCTAGTTCGTTTGATTTTATCCAATTATATGCTTTTTCCATAAAATCGTAAATATCGCGTCGTCCCAGATATAAATCTTTCATTGTATCGAAAATGGGTTTGTTATCGATTTGCATATCATAAAAATATGAATATGCGATATACTGTGGCTGCTTAATCAAATTTTTTATCTTTGAATTTCGTATAATTGTTTCAACAACGATTTCCGACAGCAGCCATTTCAAATGTGGTGCATCATATTCATTTGAATTATCACAAAAATGTTTATGCCAGAAATGAAACCACACCATATGAGTTATTTCATGTAACGCAACCGTCATCGCATAACCCGGTTCAAAAAAGTAAAACACATCAAAACTGTGATTTGAAATATCACGCGGGCAAATTGGGTTTAACCCAACATTTGCCGTCATATCGTTTAATATGTTCGAACAATCATTATCAAATGCCGAACTGTATGCTTCATTTAACCCAACCGCCAGATTCGACCACTTTTTTTGAAACGTCTTTATTGTTTTGTTTATTATATCTTGGCTTTCATCGGCATTTTTTTTCATTTTTTTAGTGATATATTCAAATCGTTTTGATTCAGACAACGAATATGCATATTTATAATTCAAATCGATATACACATCAAACAAACGTTTTCGCCACCATTTTGGTGTATTATCACGTTGGTGAAACAAAATAAAATCTATATCTGATTCAAAATCTTTCTGTTGCCAAACTAATTGCATCTTTTTCACCCTTTATACCTGTTCATTATAAACAAACAATCGTTAATAACAACCCATAAAATACTGTTGACCTGGGGTTCGTAATTTTTCTATAATCGTTTTATCAAGGGGGAAAGATATTATGAAGAAAGTGATTTTGGGGCTGTTTGTCGCGCTTGCATTGGCCGGCTGTGGTCAGGTTTATGACCGCGAACCCGTTGGTGTCGGCTATGACAACAACGAATTGAAATTAAGTCCATGTGCATGCATCATGGTGTTCCAGGCATAGCCACATTGTGAATTATTTGTGTTGTTTTGGGGGGAACGACATTGAATTACCCAGACGATTTTAATGTGCCGAATTTTGCGGCGGGAAAAAGCATTGCGATTTCCCGCACTATGGGCATTGGAATTATGTCGGCATTTTTGGTCGTTCTTTTTTTATGTGGGATTTTGGTTTGGACAATTCGTTCGGTAAATGTCGAACCGTATATATTAATTCCGGGTGGCATAAATGACGAATGGGCGGTTGTCCGTCCCGGGGGCGATGTTCCACAATATGAAATGACCGCACCCCAGTCGGTTCAACAATCGATTGTTTGGAAATTTGTCCAGCAATGGTTCACGATATCAAACAATGACGATGTAAATGCAAATTTATGGGATACCGCATGCAAACGAACCGATTGTGACACAGATGATGCAACCAGCCCATGTCAAATATTCTGTGCCACTGGCGACGATTTGTTCCGTCGTTTCAAAGAAAATGTTTTACCCACATATGAAAAATATGCTGATTCTGGCGAATACTGGATACCGGTTACAAATTCGATAAACATAACCCCGGTTGGTGGTGTTGCCGATGTTGGTGGCACGTGGCGGGTTCAAATGTCTGTATCGATTGTGGGCGGAAAACGAATAAACATTTTGGCATATGCCAAGGTTGCAAAAAATCCCAAAATACATGCCGGTGATTTTGGGTATTACATTGCAGACTTTAACGCATATCGGGTGATAACGAACAAATGAAAAGATTAATAACGTTCTTTGCCGGATTAGTGTTGATTGCATTAACAATTGCGATGCTGTTTTTGATGTCCGCGATTTACGATTCTGCGAAAAAAAGCAGTATTGAAACATATTTCTTTCAATCGAACCTGTTATCGGAAATGCGACCAGGTATGCCCGAAACAGCGGCCCAGATTGGCGAAACCACAATGCGTGAAATGTTAATAAAAAAATATGTAAATGAATATTTCTATGCGATACCCGACATTGAAAACATTGCAAAGCGTAACAGTCGCACATCCATCATTGCCCGTATGTCTGGCCCAACGGTATTCAGTAATTGGTCCAATACCGAAGCCGACAAAATTCAAAAAATGGCCGAAAATAAAATGATGCGAACGGTTGAAATAGATGGCGAAATTTACAAGCCTGCACGCAGTGATTTCTGGGTTGTGCCATATATTTTATACACGTGGGATGTTCCAAACGATATGGATGCAACACCGATTGTAACGCATGGGACATTATTGATGGATATTTCTTTTGAAATGGGTGTTCGTGAAACGGTTGGTGGCGATACTTTTGATGTTGGAAAATATTTGAAACACAGTTATAATAGATTTGAATCTGGGTATGACCCCGCGGTTATATTCAAATTCCGGGTCAATAATTTGGAGCATATATCAAATGAATAAACGCCTTGCTTTTTTGTTATTAGTCGCGATTATGCCAATGACGTCTTTTGCGATGATTGATGATGAATTTGACTTTGACAATTTCGCAATCGAAGACAGTGTTGATGCCGATATCACGACCGATTCACGTTCGATAAATCCGGGTGCAATGCCGGTGCCGGTCGCAAATTTTGATATTGCAGGCATAATGTTGGGTATGCCGTTCGAAGATGTTGTTACATTATTTGCCGATGGTGGTTTATATGCCCCACGTCCAAACAACGCCATTGTTTATACAATTGCCCCCGAATGGCGGTATAATTTGGACTATGAATGCCAACAGCAAAAGATTTTTATTCCCGACCAACTGGAACAGTGTATTCGCACACTGGCCAAGAATCGTGGATTAATGTATGCATCGGAATATCACCTGGTCCGGACATCAACGGGTGAAACAATCGATGTGTATTTTACCAGCAACGAAACAAATAATTTGGTGTGGAAAATCGAATACAATAATGACGTTGATGAATTGGTTGGCGATTCTGAAAAATACGAAAGTCAACGCGAGAATAAGATTTTATCATTCTGGGCCGGGATTATGGACAAATATGGTGCACCAAATTCTGGGACAGACACTTGGCTGACATCTAACAACGCATATGATCCAATGATGACAGCGTATTATGGCGCATTGGAATTGGTGGACAATGGCCGCTATGCCAATGACGCTGCAAAAAATGTGTCCGATGCCCGCGTGAATTTCCCGGCCAAAGCGTACGCATTTTAATATGACCAGTTACGAATCTGGAATCTTTGCCGAATTTTTAGCTAAAATGTATTTGCGGTTGCACGGGTTTCGCATTGTGCGGTCGCGTTATATTACGGGACGTCATACCGGACGTGCCGAAATTGATATTATCGCCCGTCGTCGCAATCTGATGATTTTTGTCGAAGTCAAACGCCGTCCAAACATTGATACCGCTTGGTCGTCTATTACACCCGCACAACGCGTTCGCCTGCGTCGTGCTGCAGAAACATTTATCGCGAAAAATAATTGGACAGGCGATGCACGATTCGATGCAATTTTGGTTTGTGGTCTGCGAATATACTGGGCACGCGGGGCGTTGTAAAAAATTCTTGATATGTGAATCGATTCCTTTATAATCGAATCGTACTTTTTCAACAGAAAGGAGACATCATGAAAAAAGTAATCTTAGCATTGTTTGCTGTTATGACTTTGGCCGCCTGCACAGGTTCATATAAATCTGGTAACTGTGAATATGATTTCTTGTTACACAAAGATATTTCGATTTCGAAATTGATTGGTAACGCAACTGGTGGTTGCTAAGCTAATTAAAAACACCGCCCGATTGGGCGGTGTTTTTTTATTTGTTTTTTATTTTGCAACAATCACCATTGCCGGACGCAGAACCGTATCGCCAAACATATATCCCGATTGCATTTCTTCAACAATCGTGTTTGATTCTGTATCGGCGACATCTATGACCTGGACCGCATTATGAAATTGCGGGTTTAATTTTTGACCAACGCTTTCTATCTTTACCATACCGATATTTGCACATGCCGATTCAATCGCACGCGACATCGCCAAAATACCCGCGTCATCTGGACTGTGCGACAATGCCACCGACACCGCATCAATTACCGGCAAGAAATAACGTGCAACCGACATCGCACGATTGCGTGCCGCTGCGTCCAAATCAATCGCAGCACGACGACGCGTGTTTTCCAATTCGGCCGCAACACGCAGATATTTATCGTTTAATTCTGCAATTTGTGCGTTTAATTTATCAATTTCGGTTGGTTCAGCCGCTGTTTCAACATTTTCCGTTTCGGGTTCTGTTTGAACCTCGTCCAAAGACACTGAATCAACCTGTACTTCTTTATCGTCCATAATTTTACCTGTTTAAACCTTGTGGGGGCGGCGGATTCACCCCCGATTGTTACCGTAATATTAATTTATTGCCTTTATTATAGGTATGAAATCGTCCGATTTCAAGGACGCACCCCCAACCAGCACCCCATCAACATGCGGAATCGACATAATTTGGGCTGCATTTGAACCTTTTACACTGGCCCCATACAGAATTGGTGTTCCGCCCCGCCCCATTTTTTCCAGTATTTTGGCAATTAATGTATGTGCCGATGCAATATCTTTGTCGGTTGGTGTAATTCCCGCACCAATCGCCCAACGTGGCTCATACGCAACAATCACGTCACCCCCACCCA
>JAGCRE010000058.1 GCA_017964865.1 Alphaproteobacteria bacterium
AAAATCATATTTTTCTCCCTTGCGTTTCGAATCGGAACTATGATACACTTAATTATAAATAAATAGTAGCAAGGATTTTATCATGAGTAAAGGTTGGGATAATACCGCATTAAAAAAATTAAAAGCCCTGGTGGGTAAAGGCCTGTCAACGTCTGAGATTGGGCGTCGTTTGGGTATGTCGAAAAACGCGATTGTTGGTAAATTAAATCGGTTGGGCTGGAATGCCAAGGCAGGCAGTAACACCGATGCGAAAAAAGAAACCGCCAAGGCAAAGACATCAAAAACAACAGCCAAGGCAAAGCCAGTGGTAAAGGCACCGGCAAAAAAGACGGTCGTATCAAAAACACCGGCAAAAAAGACACCGGTGGTAAAAGCAACGGTCAAAAAGACGACAACAAAGGCCCCTGCGAAAAAGGTCGCAACCACAAAACAGGCGACCAAAGAAAAACCAGTTGCGGCACCAAAGAAAAAAGAATCTGCAAAATCATCGGCAAAGAATCTTGCAATGCACCAGCGTATAATTCAACATTCGTTGGAAATGGCAAACCTGAAACCGAACCAGTGTCGTTGGCCAATTGGCGATCCAGATTCTGAAAATTTCCATTTCTGTGGAAAAACGGTGTTTACGGGTAAACCATATTGCTATGAACATTGCAGATTGGCATACCAATTCACACCACCAAAAAAGAAACAATAAACATAACGGAATACAAAAATGCCAAACGCGAGAGAGAATCTTTCTTTGACACAATTAGAACACGATATTGCGGGCAATGTAATTCGTGCGTATTATGATAAACACGATAAATTGATATTTGTTCTGGACGAAACGGTAAATGCCGACAAACCAAACGTGTTGTTGGTTATTGATTCGTTTGATGGTCGTAAATGGGACGAAGTGTTGGTGAACGATTACAATATCGATTTGGAAACTGTGCGTCCAAAACGTGATAACAAATATCAAAAACTGGATATCGAATACGGTGGGTTGGATGTCTATGCCGACTTAATTGCCGCAGATGAAAATGGTGACGATTTAACCGATGCGTTGGACAACCTGAATCGCTTTAGAATAATGTCGGTGCGTCGTTCGGCACGTGAACGTCTGGATGCGGCCAATGATGTTATCGAAAAGGCCCAAGATACAATCAAACGCACAAATGACACGATTGATGAATTACGGGACAAGGTAAAAGAATTGCGTGGTCGCGTTGCGGCACAACGTCGTGAAATTGGACGTGAACCGACCAAGGCGTCGGCGGCAAAAATCTTAAAGACCGAGGCCCAAATAGACGCGACAAATGAAAAACTGGCACGTGCAAAAAAACGTTTGACCAATGCACAACGTCGCCTGACAACGGCCGAAGAAGATGCAGAAATTGCACGTTCGTTGCTGGCACGTGATGTTCCAAAAGTTTCAAGTAAACAAAAAACAAAAACTGTGCGGCAACAGGCACCAGTTGTTGTCGAAGAAATCGAACCAAAGGCAAAAGAAATGCGTGATGACGAAGAAATAAAACCGTTGTTTGATAAAGATCCAGAAAATCTGGATGATTCAATCGCGTTCAAACCAATCGATTTTGGTGACGATGAACAACCATCCCAGGAACCTGTGGCAAAGCCTGTTGATACATTTGAACCGACGGCCGAGCCAGAACATAAAAAAGATGATTTTGTGCCGGCACCATTGTCTTTCACACCGCCAACCAAGACGGAAGAAGATGCACCAGCAGAATCAGAATTGCCGGTGCTGGAAACTTTGACCCCAGAGCCAATTGATGATGTTCCAGAATTGCCCGCCACAACACCCGATACGGACTATTCAAAACCAATAATGCCGGAACCATTACCAGAACCGATACTGGAATCACAAAAACAAATTACCGACGATAAAGAATCACATGAACCATTAACAGCGGATGCACCAATGACGGTTACACCGGTTGTGCCGGTTGTCCCTGTCGCACCGGTTACCCCGGTTCGTCCAGTATCGCCAGTAATGAACAATGTTACCCCGGTTGATGAAAAACCGCACAAGGCAACGTTTATGTATTATGTGTTGCTTATATTGTTGATATTGTTGTCAATTGGCACGTTGTGGTTGTATCAAAAAACAACAAGTGAAAATACACCAGATTTGGCCGTGGTTGTTTCTGAAAAAGCACCAGC
Source organism: Alphaproteobacteria bacterium (assembly GCA_017964865.1). The sequence goes on from JAGCRE010000058.1 coordinate 2,170, forward strand.
CCCAGAAAAACCGGTGGCTGTTGCAGAACCAGTGGTGCAACCAGTATCATCGACAACAGAGATTAAGACCGAAACAGTCCAAGAACCAATCGTGTCTAAACCAATAATTGTTGAACCAAAACCGATTGTTACAAAACCGGCATTAGTTGATGTTGAACCAGAACCAGTGGCGGTTGAAATTGCCCCGGTGGTTGAATCTGTGGCGGTTGAACCAGAACCAGTTGTTGTTAAACCAGAACCTGCCCCAATCGAAATGGAATCGTCTTTTGTTATGCCAAAGCCGGTTGCAACATATGAACCGGAAAAACCACGTATTCCAAGCGAAGCGGAAATTTTAGCAACAAAACCAGGTTATAATGTTTCCCAGAACGAAGAAATGTTTGTCGCATCAAATGAATATGATACAGATTTTGAATATGATGCTGACGAAGATTATGTCGATGTAGATATTGAACCTGTGGTTGTCAAAGAACCAATTACAATCAAAGAACCAACGGTTGTTGTTGCAGAACCAGAACCGGCCGAATATAACCAGGTTGCGTCAATTGTGTTCGATGATGACGAAGAACCAGAAACGTCTGTATGCGAAGGTGGTGCCACCACCGACAGTTACGGATGCTGTCCGGGTGAAGAATACACATATACCGATGACGGATTTATGTGCTGTAATGGTGATGATTGTTTTCCACCTGTGGAAGACTAAAGCATATCAAATAAATAAAACCCGCCAAATGGCGGGTTGTTTTTTTCGTGGTGTGTATTGTTAGTCTTGCTTTTCGATAATAACCACAGCAGCCGAATATTCGCCCTGGTCACTGATAGACAGGTGTAATTTTGCACCAGCACCCGCCAATTCTTTTAATGTGGCTTTTGCACCACCAGCAAGTAATAATTCGGGATGTCCGGCATCGTCATGTGTTACCGAAACATCAGAAAAAGCGATGTCTTCGCCGAAACCGGTGCCCAATGCTTTCAAGCATGCTTCACGTGCGGCCCAAAAATTCGCCAGATGCTTTTCAGCATTTGCATTGTCGTTGTCGGCATATTCTAATTCTTTTTTTGTGAAAACGCGTTGCTTTTTAAATGCAGACCAATCAAGAAAACGGTTGCATTCAACCAAATCAATTCCGATACCCACAATCATAGTAATTCCTTCCTTGGTTTGTGAATTTCTATGCATATACTAGTCATTTTTTTTCGATTCGTGCAAGCAGAAAATTTAATAGTGTTTGATTGATTGTGG